>JABFSI010000094.1 GCA_013140695.1 Sideroxydans sp.
CATTGAGTTTAAAGCGTGGGGACTGCGAAGACCGCGCGTTGCTGCTTGCCTCTCTCTTTTTGGCCAGCGGAATCGGCGCCTACAACGTTAGAGTTTGCCTTGGGAAAATGCGTTTGTTTTTCGCCGATGCCGATGGCTCATCCAAAAATGAAGATGTAGATCATGTGTGGGTGATGTACAAAAATGAGGTGGGACAATGGCAAGTCATCGAACCCGCCTGTGCACAAAAACATAACATCCAAGAAACTTCAGCACGTATCCCCTCACAGGCAGAATACATTCCCTACTTTATGTTTAACGACACGCACCTATGGCAAGTGCGGCGCGACACAACCTTTAACAGCAAAACCATCAAACTTGGAAGAGACTGGTCTCGACTCAATCCAAAATTTGCTGGGCAATTCCACAAGACTATTCTCAACACCGCCTTAAAAGGTACAACCTGCCCGCCTTGGGCATTAAGCGCATTGAATCGGCACTTTACCGGCTTCGGCACGCTAACCGTTGACGACGTCGACTGGCCTGGCTGCTATGACCCCAAAGATCATTTTGATAACGGATATGTTTCAGAAAGTTGGGATTTGGTTCGTACCAGACTTGCTAAATTTAATGAAGATAGCCGCGCCAACCTTAACGAATTTCATAAAGCCGCGCACAGCATCGCCGATTTTTACGCACACACTAGCTACGCACACTTTGCTCAACGAGACAACTCCGGGGCGCTCGTCATTTACGATCCAAGCAATCCGAATGGCAATTTAAGCCACACGCCCATTTATGATGCCAGTCTTGCTTTCGACTTATCTTCCAATCATTTTTCACGCAACGAAAATTTATGGAAAAAAACACCACAGGCAGCGGCAAACGCTTGGCAAGGAAAACTAATCTCTGGACGCTATGGACAACGTAAAGATAGCAAAGGCATGATTGAAATGACCGCTTACATTCCCAGCAAAATGGAATCAGCCCAAGACTTTTACTTAAGGGCCGCGTTACCGCACCACAATGAAATTGCCGTCGACGGCGGCTCAAAACCGAAAGAGCACAGTTTGTATGACGCGCCAGCATTTCAAGCGCAAACCAAGTTACGCGTAGACGCAGCCGTCAAACATATCCGCCATGCTTTTAACAGCAACGTGGGCACGCTAAAGTGAAATGCAAAACAACCCATCACTAACAATAGCATGAAAATAAAAACCATCCACTCCGGCAAACTGCGCGCCATCGTCTACAACGCGAGGGCGCGCATCTTGCAAGTCAAACTCGACACGGGCGACACACTGCAATACAGCGGCGTGGGCGAAGACCTGTGGCGCAGACTGAGCAGCTCCGGTGCGGCGTGGAGCTTTTATCGCGACAACATCGAAGAAGAATTCACTGCGAAGAAAGTTTCAGCGAGTGCGCCTGCGGGGGGAAATCCGCTGGATGATCTCTTCGATTAAGAATGTTTGTTACACATGATTAGCTGTTAGGTTTACGTGATCTATTAACTCATCCATAAGGAGGATTTATGAAATTAAAATTTTGCATGTATTTTGGTATGGCAGCATTACTTTGCCTTCAAACATCCACAATATTAGCAGCTGATCAAGGGACGGATTACCCTACAAAGCCTTTTTGGAATATCGATAAAATGTACAGGGCTTCACACGATATGGGAAATATAGTCAATTCTGAGGCGGGCTGTAACGACACAACTAAATACGTGGCAGGCGTGGATTCCATTTTTCGTGAAGTTGATGAGAATGATTCAAAGAGTGAAAAAATCATAAGCTTTGAATTCATCAAACAAGCGGAAGGTCCATCACCATCAATAAATAGCTTGTACAAAATTTGCTCTGATAATACAAAACAATATTTGTATAGAAGAGCTGGTGGGATTGATAAAGGGATCTTAGTCGTTCCCTACAAAGTAAGATCCGGCGATCTGTATGGAGATACAACACTAGGCCCATATTTCGCACTTAAGGGGGATCTATTCACGCTCCTAGCCACGTTCGGAATGACACAAGTGACAGTATCCGACATGGCCACCAGTAAAGTGAAAAGTGAAACGGGACTTTCTTTTGCATTGGGAACCATATGGAGTTTGGGCGACAACTTCGAAATTGGATTAGTTGCAGGAAAAGACCACCTATCTGGTGCTGCAGGAAAGAATTTCCAATTTCAAGACAAAGTTTGGTGGTCTTTTGCAATCGGCTATAACTTTACAAATTAGCGGTTTTTCTGCCCCCCAACTGAGGTGGTGTGGGCGAAGACCTGTGGCGCAGACTCAGCAGCTCAGGTGCTGCATGGAGCTTCTATCGCGACAACGTCGAAGAGGAATTCACTGCGAAAAAAGTTTCGGCGAGTGCACCTGCGGGGAAGAATCCGCTGGATGAGTTGTTCAATCAGAAATGATTGCGATTTGGAAATAAAGAATGCGGGGGGGGGGCTGTTAGATGACTTGTCCAATTGGAAGATTAAATGTGCAATTTTTTGGAGGAATAGAAATGAGTTCAAACTGGAAATATTTTAGAGGTGTACCTTTTTCTGTATTGATAATTAGCAGCTTCCTCAGCGTAAATGTAATTGCCGAATCAAATGATTGCTATGTTACTGACGGCATGGAAGAAAGCCGCAATTACCTCTCTTCTTCATTCCAGTGGGAAAATGACATCGGGAATTCTGACAGGTGGTACACAAATGGAATGAAGTACAGTCGCACAAAATCACAATGTGCCGATTCTGACATATTTGATAAAACAGCACTTAAGCTATTGCAAACCAACATAAACCAAGACATATTTTTAACAAGCTGGGTTGGTGGAATGAATATGTACACGCCTCAGAATATATCGATTCCTACACATCAGCCAAATGATCGTCCTTGGACTGGGTGGGCATATTTTGGGCGCGAATGGAAAAGAACTCATATTGAGAATGTAGATCCTAATGGCTCTACTTCATACACCCCAGGTGATTCTGATCAAGTTCAACTCTTAGTAGGTGTACTCGGCTCTTGGGCTCATCAAGATAGTGTTCAGCGCACATGGCATACACTTGTGGGCGCGCGAGATCCAAAAGGGTGGGCCAACCAAGATTCGGGAAAACTAGGCGTAAGCGCGGCCTATACACGTGAATGGCAAGCTAGTTTCCAACCGGCTGATGTGAAAGGTAGATTGGGAGTCACTGTCGGCAATGTCGTCAATCAAGGAGTTGCGGGTGGAAGCATCAGCCTCACCAGCAATAAATTTGAAATTGAAGACCCCACGTACCTACCCATTGTGGCATTTGCAAGTAATAAACAAATTTCACCTGCATACAACTTTATCGCTAATGAAGCCAGCAACGATCATCCTGAAGAAAACTCACAAATTAATTTACTATCCAAATTAAGCAATGCAAGGAAGAGGTGGTATCAACACTCTCATTCACAATTTTTTCTAGATGTTGAAGCAAGATACATCGCGTCAAGCACTTTTATTTCCGGAACAAATGTCACGATAAAACCACTTGTAGTAGATAAAAAGCTTGGGGTTGCTCACAAATGTGCAAACAGCGATTGGACTTGGCGACTTTCATATCTAATTCGATCACCTGAATTTACTTATCCCGCTGGCGGTGATGCTCCCGTACAAAAGGTTTGGCAACTCTCCTTTGAGTGGGATTGGGGTTGGGTAAGGAATCCCTATATAGCACCAAATTCATAATTGAGGATCAAGGATTCAATCCTAACAGCCCATGAAACTAAATAATCTAATAGAACTCGACTTCAGCAATAAGCTGGAAGTCACTATCAATAACATGAAGCCAGTAGTTCTAACCGACTTAACAATGGCACTACTCGGAATAGGCCAGCAGTTTGAACGATTCATCGAAAACGAGACCAATGAGCAATACAAAGTAGGAAGCGAACTTTTCATCAAAGAAGTTCGTTCAGGATCAATCGTGATTGAATTAATCGCTCAAGGAATGCCTGTTGTCCCTCTGCTATGGCAGAACGGATCACTTGCCGAATGGGTAAGTTATGCGAAAGATGTAGTTGAATGGCTCAATGGCAAAATAGCAACTCCACCGAAAGAGTTAACAAAGCAAGATTTAAAACAATGGAACAACATCCTCGAGCCAGTAGCTAAAGATCACAGCTCACAAATGAATATCTCTGTCTCAGAAGGTGGCAAGGTCATTAACCAGTTTTTCATAAATTCTGAACAAGCAAACGCAACTCAAAATGCAATTCGCAGAGAAGTGGAACGACTTGATGAGCCTGATGACCATATTCAACGTAAACGCGTAATGGTTTGGTATCAAACAAAGTTTGACGACTCAACACCAACAGGAAACCGCGCCGTAATTGAAAGCATTTCAAATAGCCCAGTAAAAGTAATTTTTGAGAATAATGCTGTTAAGAAAGCAATGCTTTCAGGCGACCCTAAATTTACAAAATCATGGCACGAACTCGCTTATATTGTGGATGTGCGCGTGCAAACTGTGCAGGGTGTTCCTAAGGTATATACGATACTAAATTACTATGACGAAGATACCTTCGACCCATCAGAGTGAGTAATCTGATTTCGGTTACAAAAAAGGCGACCTCTCGGTCGCCTTTTAACTTTCACACCAGCTAACTTACCCCACCCACTTCCTAGCATTCTGGAACATTCGCAACCATGCGCCGTTCTCTTGCCAGTCGCTTGGGTGCCAAGAGTTCTGCACGGCACGGAACACGCGCTCGGGGTGCGGCATCATGATGCTGAAGCGACCGTCTGGTGTGGTGAGTCCGGTGATGCCTTGCGGCGAGCCGTTGGGGTTGAGTGGATAGGTCTCGGTGGCTTTGCCTTTATTGTCGACATAACGCAGGGTGACCAGTGGCTGTGCGGCTTTCAGTTTTTTGCTGCCGCCGAAGTCGGCGAAACCTTCGCCGTGTGCCACGACGATGGGCATACGCGAACCGGCCATGCCTTCGAACAAGATAGAGGGTGTCTCTTGCACTTCCACCATGACGAAGCGCGCTTCGAACTGTTCCGATTGGTTGCGCGCGAAGTGCGCCCAGTTCTCTGCACCGGGAATGATCTCGTGTAGGTTGCTCATCATCTGGCAGCCGTTACACACGCCGAGTGCGAAGGTGTCGTTGCGCTTGAAGAAGGCTTCGAACTCGTCACGCGCACGTGGGTTGAACAGGATGGATTTCGCCCAGCCCTCGCCCGCACCCAATACGTCACCATAAGAGAAGCCGCCGCAAGCGACGACGCCCTTGAAGTCTTGTAACTTCACACGACCACTGATGACGTCGCTCATGTGTACGTCCACCGCAGCGAAGCCCGCGCGGTCGAATGCGGCGGCCATCTCCACATGGCCGTTCACGCCCTGCTCGCGCAGGATGGCCATTTTGGGGCGTGACAACAAATTAACTTGTAGGTCGGACTTCAGTCCGACGCTTTCTTGTCGGGCTGAAGCCCGACCTACAGAAAATTCTTCGTTTAGGTCGTAAGTCAAATGAACATGCAACCCAGGGTCCTTCGCATCCAAGAGGCGGTCGAACTCTTGTTGAGCGCACGCAGGGTTATCGCGTAGTTTTTGGATCTGATAGGTCGTCTCAGACCAGATGCGACGTAACGTGATCGCGTTCTCGCTGAACAGTGTGGCCTTGCCGCGTGTGATGTTGATGTTGCCGCTGGTATTGAGGCGCGCCACTTCGTGCACGTTGCTCAGCCCTGCCTCATCACACTGCACGAAGATGTCGGCCAGATCGGCACGTCGCACTTGCACCAATGCGCCCAGCTCTTCGTTGAACAGGATGCCGAGGTCGTCGCCCTTGCATTCGTCCACGCGGATATCCAGACCAATGTGCGAAGCGAAGCTCATCTCGCACAATGCCGCCAACATGCCGCCGTCGGAACGGTCGTGATAGGCCAGCAACTTGCCCTCGCGGTTCATGCGTTGGATGACGTCGAAGAAGGCTTTGAGTTTCTTGGCATCGTCCACGTCCGGTGCCACATCGCCCACTTGTTTGTACACCTGCGCCAGTGCAGAGCCGCCCATGCGATTCTTGCCTGCGCCCAAGTCGAACAGCAACACGACGGTATCGGTGTCCGCCACCAGTTGGGGGGTGAGTGTGCCGCGCACATCGCTGCACGTTGCGAAGGCAGTGATGATGAGTGACAACGGCGCGGTGACGGCTTTGTGTTGCTCGCCGTCCTTCCATGTGGTCTTCATCGACATCGAATCTTTACCGACGGGGATGCTGATGCCGAGTTGCGGGCACAGCTCCATGCCGACGGCTTTCACGGTGTCGAACATGGCAGCGTCTTCGCCGTGGTGTCCGGCGGCGGCCATCCAGTTAGCGGAGAGTTTGATGTCGCCGATCTTTTCGATACGCGCAGCGGCGATGTTGGTGATGGCCTCACCGATAGCCATGCGGCCAGAGGCGGGCGCATCCAACACAGCGATTGGGGTGCGTTCGCCCATGGCGAAGGCTTCACCCAGATTGGTGTTGTAACCCAGCGTAGTCACAGCTACGTCGGCCACTGGCACTTGCCACGGGCCGACCATCTGGTCGCGCGCGGTGAAGCCCCCCACAGTGCGGTCGCCGATGCTGATGAGGAAGGTCTTGTCGGCCACGGATGGCAGACGTAACACACGCTCGACAGCGTCTTTCAACATGATGTCGCTGGTATCGAACTTGGGCAGTGTCACTTGCTCGCGCTTCACGTTGCGCGTCATCTTGGGCGGCTTGCCCAGCAACACGGAAAGCGGCATATCCACGGCGTTGTTGGCGAATTCGTCATCGTGCACGATGAGCTGGTCTTCGCTGATGGCCTTACCCAACACGGCAAACGGGCAACGCTCGCGTTCGCACATAGCAGCGAATTCATCCAGACGCTCTGCAGGGATGGCCAGCACGTAACGCTCTTGCGATTCGTTGCTCCATATCTGCATCGGCGTCATGCCGCGTTCTTCGTTCGGCACGTTGCGCAGTTCGAAGCGCGCGCCCTTGCCGCCACCGTGCACCAGCTCTGGCAGCGCATTGGAAATACCACCCGCGCCTACGTCGTGGATGCTCAAGATTGGATTGTTATCACCCAGTTGCCAGCAACGGTCGATGACTTCTTGCGCGCGACGTTGCATCTCCGGGTTGCCACGTTGTACGGAATCGAAGTCGAGGTTCTCTGCGTTCGCACCAGTATCCATACTGGATGCCGCACCGCCGCCCAGACCGATGAGCATACCGGGGCCGCCCAATTGGATGAGCAACGCGCCTTCTGGCAGATCGTGCTTGTGCGTGTGTTCCGCTTTGATGCTACCCAGACCGCCCGCCAACATGATTGGCTTGTGGTAGCCGCGCACTTCGCCGTTGACCTTCTCTTCGAAGGTGCGGAAGTAGCCAGTGAGGTTAGGACGACCGAATTCGTTGTTGAACGCCGCACCGCCGAGTGGGCCGTCGATCATGATCTGCAACGGAGTGGCGATACGACCCGGCTTACCGATGGGGTCGGCCTCCCACGGTTGCACGAAACCGGGGATGTTCAAGTTAGAGACGGTGAAACCAGTGAGACCAGCTTTGGGCTTGGAGCCTGTGCCGGTTGCGCCTTCGTCACGGATCTCGCCGCCGCTACCGGTGGCAGCACCCGCAAAGGGTGCGATGGCAGTCGGGTGGTTGTGCGTCTCCACCTTCATCAGGAT
>JABFSI010000057.1 GCA_013140695.1 Sideroxydans sp.
CTCACCAGCTTTACACCGAGTACGGGCGCAGTGAACACAGCCATGGTGCTCACGGGTACAAAACTAGATGTTGTTACGGATGTGTTATTCACGGGCCCCGCTCCTAGCACGGCCTTTGTAAGTGGCGGGATTGCCAGCAAAGCATCCACCACTATAGCCACCACCGTCCCCGCAACATTAAGCGCAGGCGACTACACTATTTCGGTCGTGCATCCGGGGGGTGAAGCGGTAGCGGCAAATAAATTTACGGTAACGGTGGTGGGGGGAAGCACAACCCCTACCGTGACTGGTTTTAGTCCGAATACGGGCGCGGCAGGCACAGTGGTGACCATCACCGGAACGAATCTGGTTTTGGGCTTTCCCCCTGCGCCTACCGTAAAGTTTGGCACAACCAATGCGGGCGGACCCTATACCAATGTGAGTAACACGGGAGTTACCTTTACTGTACCTGCGGGCTTGGCGGTTGGCACGCACACCCTCACCATCGGCGGGATGTCGGGTGTACCAATGACGGTGGGGACGTTCACGGTGACGGCGGCACCAGCACCAGTGGTTGCTGTACCTGCTGCACCTGTAGGAATCTCAGCAACAGCGGCTAGTGCTACTCAAATCGACTTGACCTGGACGGCGGTAGCAGGAGCAAGCAGCTACAACATCTATCGTGGTACGGCGGCAGGTGTGCTGGTGGGGGCGGCGAGCAAGATCAACGCAACGCCCATTACGGTTACTACCTTCAACAACACAGGTTTGTTCGGTGCGACACCCTATTTCTACGTGGTCACTGCAGTTAATGTGAATGGGGAAAGCGTTGGCTCTGCGGAAATGTCGGCAACGACCAGTGCTGTGCCTGTGGGGACAATTATTTCCACGGGGCCGGATTTGATCGTGCAAACTTTTTCCGTGCAACAAACTGCGACAGGAGCCGCCGCACCACTACCCACACAAATTCAACTTTTTGTGTCGGGAGGGAATGCAGGGGTCCGCTACAACTTTTATCGAAGCACATTTCCGAATGTGGCAATTGCAGCAGCCAACTTGATTAATCCAACGCCTGCTAATGCTTTCTATCATGATAACGGATTGACTGCTGCAACCAAGTATTACTACAAGGTTACGGCTGTGAACGCTGCGGGTGAAGGCCCTGCCTCGCCAGAGTTGGCAACAGTTACACCGTTGGCGACGCTCGGTAGTGGGGTTGGCTTGACCCTGACACCCGCTTTTGGCTTATTGGCATCAATGCCCAATGCAATCCCCTATCAAGGCGGCTCTGTATTGCCATCAGGTTATTATCCGACCGCGAGTACGGGAACGAGTATGTTTTTCTACGGAAACGTGGTTGCGGGTATGAATTCACTGCCACGATTTAATTTGGAATACCGTAAAGATTCAGTGAATACAGAATTTATTACTCTAAATATTTTAAACGGAACCCTAAACACCAGCGCCGACTTGGATGTGCCAGCAGTTAACTTGCCCAATTTCAACACAGAAAAACGCTGCACTTTGGGCGTGGTGGCTGGTGAAACAGATTGTGTAAGCAAAGGGATTACTTTGGATCGGCTCAACGGCACAGTTACGTTTGTAAATACGCCAATGATTGATGTGGTTGGTACAGTCTTTTCAATCTCAGGATCGTATAGTTTCGTGCCGTTCTGATTTCTTGGCTGCGCTTTATTGCAACCGCCCGACTTGTTCGGGCGGTTTCGCTTCTAGCCCCCCAATTTAAATCTGTTGCAATAAAGCGAATTCAGTTTTGTTTTGTGAAGTTAGCTTGTCGTCATTACACGGCTGCTCGCCAAAGTCGAGAGAGGGACGGCCCAAAGTGGGCAATCATTCACGCGGCCTAGCGGCAAAGTGTCGATGCCGTCGTATAAAACAATGCCTAATTTGAATTGTTGTGGAGCCAGTTGGGCTAATTTTTTCAAGCCCACCAAGTCGCTCACCGAAACGCTTGCCGCCGCTTTCACTTCGATGCCGATGATCTCGCCAGAGGCGTTCTCAATCACGAAATCAACTTCGTACTGATCTTTGTCGCGGTAGTAATAAATTTCATATTCTCCTTCGGCCCAGGTGATGTGTTTGCGCAACTCGGCAAACACAAAACTTTCCAGCAGTTGCCCAAATAGTTTGCGTTGTTGCAGTGCATCAGAAAAATCAACCATCACGCTTAATAAACCCGAATCCACAAATTGCAGCTTGGGCGTTTTTAACAATCTTGAGAGGCGATTCCCTGACCACACGTGAACGCGTTGCATCAAATACATTTGCTCAAACACGGTGATGTATTTGCTTGCGGTTTTGTGGTTGATACCAATCTGTCCACCCAATTGGCTGTAATTGCAAAGCTGGCCTGATGTGTGTGCTAATGCCTTGAGCAGATGCGGTGCTTGGTCTAATTTATCGAGGCTGGCGATGTCTTTAATGTCGCGTTGCATGAGCGATTCTATGTACTGTCGCGCCCATGTTTTACGTCGACGGTTGTTGCTTCGAGTGAGCGCTTCGGGGTAACCGCCCATACTTACTTTTTCTACTAGCGCCTCACCTACAACAGGGGCGGAGGCGATCAGCATCTCGCCTCCGAACAAGGCATCAAGCCACTTCGAAGAAGCGTTTGGAGCAATCGCCATTTCACATTGCGCCAACGGTAAAAGAGTCAACGTTTCCATACGCCCCGCCAGTGAATCAGCAAGGGTGGGAAGCATCATTAAATTAGCAGATCCCGTCAGCAAAAATCGACCCGGCCTACGATCTTCATCAACGGATTTTTTAATCGCCAACAGCAAATTGGGCGCACGTTGCACTTCGTCTATCACCGCGCTGCCGATACTACGAATCAGCCCAACGGGATCTTCTTGTGCCGCCACCCGAGTGGCTTCGTCATCCAACGTTAGATAGCGTCGCGTCGCACCAGCCAACTGGCGCACCAAAGTGGTTTTGCCCGCCTGCCGTGGGCCATTTATCAATACCACGGGCGTATCGTTTAGTGCATCCAGCACTCGTGGCAAGATGGCGCGCGGGAAAATAGAGGGTTCAATTTTGGCTTTAGACATAGCGGTTTCCTCTCAAACTATTGGGATTATTCTATCGTCTATTTGGGATTAATAAGTGAATAATTTGGGAATTTATACCTGAAAGCAGGGGCTAATGTCGTGAAAATACAACAAAAATCATGGGCCTACCCCCTAGAACGCGGGATGGCGTAAATCGCTTTTACTCGTCACCATACCTTTAGAGTTTTTGACTGTCAGAGACTCAATTTAATTTTGCAAAGGGGAGCGCCATGCTTAAAACCAAGATTCAATTATTCGCCGCCGCGTTAATTACTTCACTGTTAGTGGCTTGTGGGGCGGGAGGTAAATCAACTGCGGCAACACCTGTTACGCCAACCCCAACCCCAGCGGCACCTTCGGCCAGTTTGGGTCTCACAATGACGCCCCCCTTTAGTGGCTTATCGACCTTCGCGAACATCGCGCCGATGATAGCGGGTACTCAATTTTTATATATGAAGGGTACAGATATCGTCACCATTACATATTACCCAGCCACATCAACAGTGCCGGCCAACTTATATATTCTGTTTAATCAGGGCGCGGTAACCAGCGGACTAAATGCACCGCGTCTTGGATCGGCTGGCTACATTTGCATGGAGGGAGCCAATTCAAGCAACTTCCCACTCTGTTCTAGTTTGGGCGTGAGTTTTGATAAGGTAGCAGGCAAGGTGAGCTTTACTAATACACCGATGGCAGCAACGGGATCTACAACTACGCTATACACAATGACGGGCACATTGACTTTCACCCCGTTCTAAATTTCGCATTGTTCCTTTAGAGAAGCCGCCCGACTTGTTCGGGCGGTTTTGCTTCTAGTTTTCCAAAAAATGGCTGTTGCAAAAACGCAACATTATTTGCCTAGCACCCCCCGCGTTTAAGGGATTGCGCGAAGTGAATTGAGCCTTGAGAATCTGCCTGCGCTAGAAGCGCGCGCAATTCATCGCCCCTATCGTCTGCGCAAACCGATTACTCACTCATGGAGGTTGCAATGTCGCTCACCCGTAAATTTATGCTTACCTTGTTGGTCGCACTGCTCATGGCGGGTTGTGGCGGCGGCGGTAGCACCCCCACAAACGGATCACCCAATACAGGCACGCCTACTGCTACGGTACCTGCGGTACCAACAGGGGTGGTAGCAACTCTTCAGGCCGCTTCGGTTATCAACATTGGTTGGACGGCGGTAACGGGCGCAACTGGGTATAACGTGTATCGCGCTACGACTTCCCCCGTTGCCATCTCGGCGACCAGCAAAGTCACAGCAACTCCCGTTGCAGATACCGCATTTGGCGATTCTGGTTTGACTGCTGGGACACAGTATTTTTACAAAGTAACCGCAGTGAATGCGGCAGGTGAAAGTGCAGTTTCAACGGAGGTGACGGCCACCACCAGCGCCGCAGGGACACCAACCCCAACACCAACCGTGACAGGATTTAGTCCGAGTTCGGGTGCAGTGGGAACTGTGGTCACCATCACCGGAACGAATCTGGTTTTGGGCTTTCCCCCTGCGCCTACCGTTAAGTTTGGAACGGTTAATGCAGGCACCCCTTATACCAATGTAAGCAACGCAGGGGTTACGTTCACTGTGCCAGCAGGATTGGCGGCTGGCACGTACACCCTCACCATCGGCGGGATGTCGGGTACGCCATTGACGGTGGGTACGTTCACGGTGACGGCGGCAGTAGTGCCTGCGGCACCAGCAGCACCAACTGGAGTGGTGGCAAACGCGTTCAGTGCGACTCAAATCGACTTGAGTTGGACGGCGGTAGCAGGAGCAACGGGGTACAACATTTATCAATCGACATCGCCAGGTGTGGTCGTCAGTGCGGCTAATAAAGTTGGCACAAAAACCATCACGTACTTCAGCAGCACTCCTTTGTATGGTGCGACACCGTACTACTATGTTGTTACTGCGAGGAATGCGGTGGGTGAAAGTATCGGCTCTGCTGAAGTAAGCGCCACAACGAGAGCAATTCCTGTTGGCGTAACTGCACCAACTGGGGCTGGTAGCCCAGATCAAGTTGGCAACTTTCAAATTGTTGGCTCGGTTATGAATCCACCTTTAGCTGGTCAAATAGGCATATATGTGGGCGTTTTCACTGGCACGGACGGAATTAATGTGTATCGAAGCTCAACGCCAAATGTGATGATTACCCCGACTAATTTAGTTAACCTCAGGCCCATTGGCATTACCTCAATGTATGGCTCGACTTGGTCAGGTTATACCGACAGTGGATTGGCACCAGGCACTAAGTACTACTACAGAACAACGGAAGTTAATGCGGCTGGTGAGGGGCCTGGTTCAACGGAACTGATTGCACGTACACCTCTTGCTTCAGTTGGCGCTGGGGCAGGGCTTACACTATCACCAGCATTTAAGGGGGTTGCAGCAATTCCCAATAGGATTCCATATGAACTAACCCAAGGAGGAGTATTTACGAGCGCATATGAAGATGCGGTATCTAGAGAGTTTAGGTTTTCGTATATGGTTGACGCTGTAAATGGGGATCGACTAGCTTTGGCTTTAACTGATACGGTGGGTGGGGTTGATTCTGCGAACTTGGATGTCACTGTTGTTGGCCCATCTTGTGCAGTAACTACAGCAGTTGGCTATCCAACTTGTGCTTCACTTGGAATTACGTTAGACAGAGTTGCAGGCAGCATAGGTTTTAGCAGTACTCCGATGAAAAGCGTTAGCGGTACCACCTTGGGCAGTGTCTTTAATTTAAGTGGCACACTGAACTTCACCCCGTTCTAAATTTCAATGTTGTTTCAAGAGGAATCGCCCGACTTGTTCGGGCGGTTTCGTTTTGTGGGGTTGTGTCGGCTAGAATACTTTCTCCAATTTCTAATGCACATCATGCGTAATTATTTTAGTAACGCGTTGCACGCGCTTCACCGCTACAGCAGCAAGGCGGGGTTGATAGTCGCGGTGACTTTAGGGTTTGCATATACATTGCCAGCGCAGGCTAATAGCAGTGTGCTGCGTTTAACTGAGGCGCAAGCAGTAACGCTAGGTGAGACTGTGCAACTCCCTCACCAATGGACACACGACCCTGCGGGCATGTTGGGTGTGGTGCATTACCGCCTCACTTTTCCCAAGCCAACGCAATCGAATGCGTTGCAGGCGGTGTATTTGCCGCACATTAATATGGCGGTGAAGGTGCAGCTAAACGGGCAGGTGATTGGCGATAGCGGCTTTGATAGTGAGCCAATGGGGCGTTATTTTCATACGCCGATTTTGTATTCGTTTTCTTCCAACTTGTATGTGGAAGGTAACAATACCTTGGACATTGAAATTAAAGCCTATGCCAATCGTTTTGGGGCGTTATCGCCTGTCAGCATTGGCGAGTACTCAATGCTGGAGCCGATATTTGCAAGGGACTATTTCGAGAACCACACCTTGCAGGTGATTAGCACGGCGCTCTCGGCGATTTTTGTATTGCTGTTGATTCCTGTCTGGTGGATGCGCCGCAAGAGCATGTTTGCTTGGTTTATAGGTGGGTCAGCAGCATGGAGCGTAAGCAGCTTGAACGTTTTTTTGCATGACGTACCGCTGCCAGCAGCGTTGTGGGAATGGATTATTCATATCTCGGTGGGACTCATTCCTTTATGTTACGGCTTATTCATTTTCCGTTTGAGTGACTTGAGTTATCCCAAATTAGAACGATTCATGCTGCTTGCTTCTGGGGTTTTCATTGCCTTCTCTACCTTGTTTGCGGGCACGGCTCAATTCTTTTTCCTAACCAGTTTATGGCACGCGAGTTTGCTCATTTTCGGCGCTTTTGCGATTTACCGTTTGTTCAGATTTTTAGTCAGCAAGCGCGACTTCAGTGTGTTTTACATCGCCTCGGCTTTGCTGTTGGTGTGTGTGCTGGCTGTGCACGATTTGGTGATTCAGCAACTCACCGCGCAACAAAATGGCTTCTGGCTAAATTACGCCGCTCCCTTATTGCTTACCGCGATGGGACTATTGATGGTGAGGCAATTTGTCACGGCCGTGCAAACAGCCGAGTCTTTGAATGTGTCCCTTGAATCTCGCGTGGCTGCCGCGCAAACCGCGCTAGGGGCAAGCTACGCCGAACTCCGCGTATTAGAGATGAACCGTGCGGCGCTAGATGAGCGTGAACGCATCTATCGCAATCTGCATGATGATGTGGGCGCGAAGTTGCTTGGCTTGGTGATTTCTGCACAACGCGCTAATCAAACGCGCGAGGCCGATATGGCTCGCTCCGCTCTGCAAGATTTGCGTGATGTGGTTTCGCGATCCTCTACATCGTCCATTTTGCTCGCGGATTTAATGGCGGATTGGCGCGCCGAAACAAATCAGCGCATCAGCAGCACGCAATTAAATTTGCAGTGGAATTCCTCCGGCTTGGAAGTTTCCACCCTGATGGTCAATCCTGAAGCCGCGCTTAATTTAAGCCGTATCCTGCGTGAAGCGATCAGCAATGTTCTACGTCACGCAGAGGCGTCTTGCATCACGCTAGCTGTGCGTATCGAAGCTGAAATGCTATGCCTCGATATTGCCGATGACGGCGTAGGGTTGGCTGAAAATTTCAAAGCACATCGCGGCATGGAGAGCATGCGCGCTCGCGCCGAAGCCTTGCAAGGCACGCTGCATTTGGAAGAGATTAGCCCACAAGGCATAGCGCTCCACCTAAAAGTCCCCGTCTCATCTTTAGCTGCCATCGAACTTCCCCTAGTCACTCACTAAAGGAGCGCAAATGAGCCACGCCCGTAATCGCATTATTTACATTCATGGTTATGAACATCACGGGCAGGGCTACACCATGCCCGCAATCGAATCATTAGTGCGGAGTACGATTCCCAATACCTGTTATTCGAGTTACGTCGAACACTGGTCACCATTGATGGACACTCGCAACCACACATTCAAAGAAGTGGCGGAACAGTTGGCGCAAAAAATCCGTGACGGCGGCGCATATGAAAAGCAGTACGCCGTGTGCCATAGCATGGGCGGTTTAATTGCGCGTCAGATGTGTCTTATGCCCGGGGTTCGTTTTGATGGGATTCTGACGTTATGTTCGCCGCACGAGGGGACAGCGTCGTGGATAAGCGTAGGCAGCAACTATGCTGATTGGTATTTTGGCGCAGGGCCTAAATCATTGATTGCTGAATCGCCGGACTTGCGCTTACTCAACGAAAGCGATGAAAAACATCATCGTCTGTATCACTGCGTTGGTGTTGAGTGCTTTGGAAAAACGATTTTGCATAATGGCCTTAACGAAAATGACTCGGTGGTGGAGCTTAAAAGTCAGCACCTCCATAATTCGAATAGCCCTATCCAGCGTTACACAATGCGCGTTGACTATGGCAATCACGATGTTCCCCAGGGCGCCACGGGCGACAAACTATGCCCTCACAATTTCGTGGTGGATCATGCGGAGGATACCTCGCAAGGCCACATCTCTTTCGATAACACGCCCTTAATTAATGCTATTCGCAATTGCATCAAGCTTTAGAAAATGTCGTAAGGAATCTCTGCTTAAGCTGTCATTCCCGCTTTGCGAGCATCCGCTACGCGGCTTGCCTGCTTACCCCTCTGCGCGGGAATGATAGATTGGACTTAATCAGACCTTCCTTAAGGCATAAGCGCCTATCCACAGGCTATACATCGTTGCAAAAATACAACAATAAATTTTGCCTTACCCCCTAGAACGCGGGATGGCGCAGTTTGCTTTTACTCGTCACCATGCACCCTGAAATTTTTGCGCTCACCCGTCAGATTGCAATTTAGCCAAAGGAATACGCCATGCTTAAACCGAACTTTCAATTATTCGCTGCCGCTTCATTCACTTCACTGCTGGTTGCGTGTGGAGGCGGGGGCAGCACACCTGTGGCGCCTGTTACGCCTGTTACGCCTGTTGCCACCACGGCCAGCGTTACGGGCACGGCACTCGGCGGGCGTTTTTTGAGCGGACAGGTATGCGCTTTCGCCATTGTTAGCGGCGCAAAAAGCACCTCGCTGGGCTGCGCTACTATTGACCCAGTCTTATCCACGTATCAAATAATCGTCAGCAATTACACGGGGGAGGTGTTGTTAGAAATTGCTGGCAACGCCACCCACGATGACGAAGCCAATCCCAATGACAACACTACGGGCACACCCGTCGCAAACGGCAGCTTGCGATCCATTGCCACGGTCAGTGCAAATGGTATCGCTACCGCCGCACTCACTCCTTTTACAGAAGCGGCCATTCGTAGCGCAGGTAACTTAAACAAAGCTGCTGTTATTGCCGCCGCACAAACTCTTTCTAGTAATCTCGGCCTCGGCTCTCTTGATTTGTTCGCTACCCAGCCTTCATTAGCGGCTACCACTGGCGCACAACTGGGTTACAAAGAAGCATTGCGCGCACTTTCGCAAATGCAATACGCCGCACCCGCTTACAACAACAATCTGGGCGGTTATATCGACTACGTGGTGCAAAACCAAAGCTCACTTTCAACACAACTACAAACGCAATTGAACATCGGGCTGTCTTCAAGTTGTGCGATTACCAATAACGCGCTGACCTGTTTAGCTCCCGGAACACCTGTGACACCTGTGACACCTGTGACACCTGTGACACCTGTGACACCTGTGACACCTGTGACACCTGTTGCCTCTGGCTCTGGTTTTGCCGCACTAAATCTTTGCCCAAACAATTCATGTCGCGCACCTGCGTTGACGGGCGGCATTACGCCTACGTTGCCTACGCCGCTACCAACCCTCACAAGATTGGTTGGCACCGATCCTTCTGCCAGTATTGCTAGCGCTTGGGCAGGCGCATCTGCCGCCATGAAAACGCAAATTTTCGGTAATCGCGCGGTGACAAAAGCCGATGTGAACGTGAAATACCAAGTACAAACTGGCCAATTCTTTCTCAACGAAAACTACAAATACTCAACGACCGAAAAGAATGCCAGCGGTCTGGCTGTAGGTTATAGCAACTACGACATGGGGGCAGATAAGCTCGCTTTTACGGCAGATGACGTCCGCCTATCGCACACCATCCCCACGACAGCGATGCCCGCATCGGCCACCCCCAGTGGTGCGTGTTTTGACCATCCAGGAGCGGATGCCATTTGGGGTACCGCTGACGATCGCAACCCTGGGACATATTGCCCCAGCGGAGCAAGTACGACCTTGACCGGATTGCTGGGTAATGATGGTGTAGGACACCATATTGCGATTGCAACCTTAAACCCTGGCCTAGATAGAACTTTTTTTAATGCGGATGACACAGCGCCGCTAGGCTGGGATTTAATTTCGGTGAACGCACAAGGCTTCTCGACTCAAATTACCCATTACAGCGGAACACCCGCAGGTGCGAACTCCATAGTGCGTTACACGGTATTTATGTTAGATGCGAATGGCAACGCTTTAACAACTCAAATCTATCAACACCCTGGAACAGATGGCGCATGGTTCACGGCTGACGACATTCCGCAAACTGCTAGTGTGGGGGTCATCAGCGGCACACACTTAACGCACATAGCAACCTATTCATCAGGCGCAGACTTTACTTGGTTCAACGCCGATGACGTAGTAACTAGCTGGAACTATTTTTCTTATGATGCCGCTGGTAGGTCGCAACTAGCTGCCTCCCATACAGGTATAGGCGTGGATGGAATTTGGTTCACCGCTGATGATATTGCCAGTGCCGCATTAACGCTTCACGATGCCGCAGGTAACGTGGTGGTGACCGCTGCTTTGGCAGGAACAGGGTTAGATGGAAAGTGGCTCACCGCGGATGATTTGATGGGAACAGGCTACACCTTGCTGGCTTATCAAGCACAAGGGCTACAAACCCTGAACATTCCCTTTACAGGCAAGGGCGCGGATGGTCTGTGGTTCACCGCAGACGATGTGCCGGCCGCCGCTTATTGGGCGAGAACCTATGATGCCAACGGCTTTCAAACTGGGGAGTTTGTTTTCAACGGGGCGGGGGCGGATGGCCAACCCATTACCGCTGATGACACAGTGAGTTCGTATTTGATGCTAAAACTGGATGCCAGCGGTAATAGAATCGCAAGGGTAGATGGCACACAGGGCGCAGATGGCATTGCCTTTACAGGTGACGACGTGCCATATGGTTATTCCATGGCCTTAGGGATCAAATCGGCCGGAATGGGTATTACTTACGTAGGACGCGGCGCAGATTTAGCTTGGTTCACGGCGGATGACCAACTGAGTACTTCCCCGATTACTAAAGTCATCTACGATGCACAGCATCGACTTATTGAATATAGCCGCTTCAGCCTAGGCGCGGATGCTCTTCCCCTTACTGCGGATGACTTATTATTATCTTCTATGACTTATGTTTATGACGATCAAGGTGTGGGGATTGCCTCTTCCAATATCGTTGCTGGCGCAGATGGCATTGCGTTCACTGCGGACGATTTGCCAGGGACATTTTACTCAGCGGGAATATATGATGCACAAGGCAATAAGTGTAGCTATGGGGGCGCAGGCGCGGATAACATTTGGCATACAGCAGATGACGTGATTAAAAGTTGCAGTCATCAAACGTTAGATGCACAGGGTCGAATTACACGATTGTTCGTTTCGGGTGGCGCAGGCGCTGATGGCGTATGGGGGTCGCTCGATGATTATGTTGCTATCTATTACATCTACAGCTACACAACTTTAGGTGTCACTGGAAAAGCCGAAATGCGAGCTGGGGCGGACTATCTAATGGGTACAGCAGACGACACCACCAGCCCTATCACAAATGTAGGTCGAGTTGATACATTTGCTAACGGCTCTAAAGTCGATTACTACAACTCAGGGGTTGATGGCGTGTGGTTCACGGCGGATGATGTAGCTTCTTCAATTGGTTACGATTCTGACATAACGAGTGCTGCTGGCCGCACGATAAGGAGAGGTTTTGCTTCATCGTTTAGCAATCAAGGAGGTGTTTGCTGTGGGGTTGATGCACTTGCGGGAACTGCCGATGATTTTAGTAGTTGGACTGAAGACACTCGGGACGCGGCTGGACAACCCGTATCCTACATTCAATACGGTGGGAACGGTGGCGGGGGGCCAGGCATTATCCCGCCCGCAATTGGTGCAGATGGCATTTGGTTCACTGCCGATGACGTAATCACACAAGGTACTTATTACAACCGTGTTTGGCCATAAGAGATAAGTGAGAAAAAAGAAGTAGAAATAAACCGCCCGACTTGTTCGGGCGGTTTTGTTTTCACCTTCGCCCAGCAGGGAGGCTGTTGCAATAACGCAACATTATTTGCCTAGCACCCCCGCGTTTAAGGGATAGACAACTTTTGGTAGATATTTTATTTTTCATCCTGCAAATTTTTGCTGATTTTTTATTTCAATTTGAGAGGGATACTCATGTTGCTAAATCGTACGATTCGTAATTTCGCCACACTCGGCGTCACATTGATCACAGTGGCCTCACTTGCATTAACAGCTTGCGGCGGCGGCAGTAGTGGTGTTACCACAACCCCGCCTCCTAATGGCGGAACAACAGTGCCCAGTGCGCCGACTGGTGTGTCTCTCATCTCAGTCAATGCGAATCGAAATTTCACTATTGCTTGGAATTCGGTAACAGGTGCGACTGGCTACAACATCTACCGTTCTACAACCTCACCTGTTGAGATAAATCCCTCGAATAAGATCAATCCCTCTCCTATTGCTTCCACCTCAACAAGTTTCACCGATAACAACACACTCGCGGCTTCGACACTTTATTACTACCGTGTTACTGCACTTAATGCAGCAGGTGAGGGGAGTGCTTCGGGTGAAGCGTCGTCTACCACGGCAGCAGCAGGTGTAAGCCCTACTGTCACTGGATTCAGTCCCATCAGCGGCGTAGTTGGCACGACGATTACGATTACGGGTACGAATTTGAATAGCTACGCATTCCCACCGATGGTGATGTTTGGCACAACACCCTCTCCCAGCGTAACAGCGGCAGGTAGCGGTAACAGCGTGACTGCAGAAGTTCCAAATGGTTTGGCGCTAGGCAATCACGCAGTCACTATCGGTGCCATCAATGGGACATTAGATGGCATCACAGGGACAGCTATTCCAGTGGGCACTTTCGAAGTTGTAGTTGCCCCGCCGCCTGCTGCAACTGGCCCTGTGGGACTGACACCGACTGTCCTCGCATTCAATCAAATCAGCCTTACATGGACTGCCAATGCGACCAGTGCTTATTTGATCTATCGTTCTACCACCCCTAATTTCACGGTCTCTGGTGCCAATTTGATCAACAGTCATAGCGGTCAAAAAATTCTCTTGGGCAGCCCTTACGTTGACAACAATTTGTCAGCCGCTACGACTTACTATTACAAGATTACTGAGATCCCCGCAGGCGGAAGTGAGTCCCAGCCAAGTACGCAAGTCAGCGCAACCACTAATGCACTTTCTGGGATCGTGGGTGTGGATTGGCTGAATAATCCAATCGGCACAGGTGCGGGTATTACCAGCGTTGTGTGGTCTGGCACCCAGTATGTTGCTGTCGATATGATTGGCAAGGCGCACGTTTCAACTGATGCAATAACTTGGACGAGTTACAACACGGGAGTGATACTGCCTCTCACGGCGGTTACATGGTCAGGAACTCAGTTTGTTGCTGTAGGACAAACAGGTAGCGTTGTGACTAGCCCCGATGGTATTACTTGGACAGTGCAGACTTCAGGTTCGAACAGCTACCTTTTTGAAGTCACTTGGTCAGGAACGCAATTTGTTGCCGTAGGTGGAAACAGCACCGTGCTGACTAGCCCTGATGGAATTACGTGGACATTGCAAAATTCCAGCCTCCAAGTGATCGCATCACTCACCAGTGTGACTTGGTCAGGCAGTCAATTTGTTGCTGTAAGTTCAGGCGGGCATGTCATTACCAGCACAGACGGTGTGATTTGGAGTACTGCAACTTCTTTTACCACCAACAATTTGCAAAGCGTTGTTTGGAATGGCAGTAAGTTTTTTGCGGTGGGCGCAGGCGGCCAAGTCTTATCAAGCCCTGACGGAACAACATGGTCGCAAGCCGCAATTGGAAATTCAACCACACTAAATTCTCTGATCTGGACAGGCCAACAGTTCATAGCAACGGGTAATAGCGGCGTTATTTTACGCAGCCCTGACGGCGTGACTTGGACAACCGCCCCATCTGGTACCACGTTGCAGCTCAACTCAATTACAGGCAGCGGCAACACCTATGTGATTGTTGGTAATGGAGTTGCATTGAAATCTTTATAAGCTCCATTTTTTGATAACTTTCAGCCGCCCGACTTGTTCGGGCGGTTTCGTTTTGTCTCATCGCATCAGATAGAATGCTCGCTCATCAATCTTTGAGCACATCATGGTCCCGCATCTCACCACCGCATTGAAAGGCCCGTTGCTGGAATTGGAGCGACGCATCCTCACCGCGCAGCCCACCATCGAGCACTGGTTCCGCACGCAATGGCAGGAACATACGCCACCCATCTACAGTTCTGTGGATCTGCGCAATAGTGGATTCAAACTGGCGCCTGTGGATACCAACTTATTCCCTGGTGGGTTCAATAATCTCAATCCCGAATTCTTGCCGCTGTGCGTGCATGCCGTGCAAAGCACCTTGGAAAAGGTATGTCCCGAAGCACGCGGCGTGTTGCTCATCCCAGAGAACCACACGCGCAACCAGTTCTATCTGCAGAACGTAGCTCAGTTGGCGCTCATGTTGCGGCAGGCGGGCTTGAAAGTGCGCATCGGCTCTCTGTTACCCGAGATCACCGCACCCACCACGCTGGAGTTGGCCAACGGTAGTTCGCTTACGCTGGAGCCCTTGGAACGCAGAGGAAATCGTCTTGGCGTTGAAGGTTTCGACCCTTGCGTGGTACTGCTCAACAACGACCTCTCCGCCGGTGCGCCAGACATCTTGAAGAACTTGGAGCAGACGGTGTTGCCCCCCTTGGAAGCAGGTTGGTATGTGCGCCGCAAGTCAAAACATTTCGCCGCATACCATGAGGTGAGCAAACGGTTCGCCGATATCCTGTCCATTGATCCTTGGTTGATCGACCCCTATTTCGCCGTGTGCAACCAAGTGAATTTCCATGAGCGTACGGGTGAAGAGTGTCTTGCCGCACAGGTGGATCTGGTATTGCAACAGACGCGCGCCAAGTACGCCGAGTATGGCGTGAAGCACGACCCCTTCGTCATCGTGAAAGCCGATGCAGGCACCTATGGCATGGGCATCATGTCGGTGAAAGATGCCAGCGAAGTGCGCGACCTCAACCGCAAGCAACGCAACAAGATGGCTGTCGTCAAAGAAGGGATGCAAGTCTCAGACGTGCTGGTGCAGGAAGGGGTCTATACTTTTGAAGACCTGAACGGCGCAGTCGCCGAGCCTGTGGTGTACATGGTGGATCGTTACGTGGTCGGTGGTTTCTATCGAGTACATACCGATCGCGGCGTGGATGAGAACTTGAATGCACCCGGCATGCGCTTCGAGCCGTTGGCGTTCGAACAATGTTGCATCCTACCCAATCCTGATTGCGCGCCGGACGATACGCCCAACCGCTTCTATGCCTACGGTGTGGTGGCAAGGCTGGCGATGTTGGCGGCTTCCATCGAACTGGAAGAACTGGCAGACGAATGAGTTTAGTCACACCCCTGTCAGTTTCGTCATTCCCGCCCTTCGACAAGCTCAGGATAAACTGGCTTACAGCCAAGCGGGAATCCAGTTCTTTAAAACAAAAGGCATTTTTATATGGATGGATTCCCGCTTTCGCGGGAATGACGGCTCTTTTTGTCGGAGTGTTATCGCTTTCAGGTTGCGGCAAAGAGCCCATCTATCAAGAACAGGGCTATGTGTTCGGCACACTGGTCGAAGTCACCGTGCATGGCGTGGAAGAAACGCGCGCCAAACAGGGCATCGCCGATGTGATGCACGAGTTCCAGCGTCTGCATGACTTGCTGCACGCGTGGAAACCCTCCGAGTTGAGCTCACTGAACACCGCCATCGCGCAAGGCAAACACCAAACGGTCTCCCCCGAATTGGCTGCGATGTTGCAAGACGCAGCGCGACTCTCTGCACAGTCAGAAGGGCTGTTCAACCCGACCATCGGAGGACTCATCCAGATTTGGGGATTCCAAGCAGATGACTTCAAGGCCGTGCTTCCCGATGAGAAGAAAATCACTGCGCTGGTGAAGGCGAATCCTCAGATGAGTGATTTGGCTTTTCTCCCCTCGCCCCCTAGGGGAGAGGGGCGGGGGGAGAGGGAACTCGTTGCCAATACTGCCCTCTCCCCTAACCCCTCTCCCGCCAGCGGGAGAGGGGAATCAGTTAGCAGCCGCAACCCCGCCGTGAAGCTCGATCTCGGCGGCTACGCCAAAGGCTATGCGCTCGACCGTGCCGCCGCTATCCTCAAGCAACAGGGCATCAATAACGCGCTCATCAATATCGGCGGCAATGTGCTGGCACTCGGCTCACATGGCAAACGCCCGTGGCGCGTGGGCATCCAACATCCACGCAAGCCCGGTGCATTGGCGACATTGGAATTGCGCGATGGCGAGGCAGTCGGCACCTCGGGCGATTATCAGCGCTACTTCGAGGTGGAGGGGAAACGCTATTGCCACCTCATCGATCCGCGTAACGGACAGCCCGTTCAAGGCGTGCAGGCGGTCACCATCATCACGCAGGGTGAACATGCCGGGTTGTTGTCCGATGCTTCTTCAAAGCCTTTGTTCATCGCTGGGATGGCGAATTGGCGTGCGGCGGCTGAAAAAATGCACATTGAAAACGCGCTGCTGATTGATGCGCAAGGCGTGGTTCACCTTACACCCGTCATGCAGAAGCGGCTAGAATTCGTCGACAATAAAACCGTTAGGAGCGTTGCGCCATGAGCACAGATGAGCCGTTGCAAAAAAATATTCAGCGTGCGGTGGGCATCAGCGCGCTACGAAAAATACGCACGTTAGTGGATGCCGAAGAGGCAAACGATGCCTTTAAGGCAAGGGCTTTGCGCTGGTTATTGGGGTATGGCATGTTGTTGATGCTGGGCGTGGCGTTGCTACTCGCTAAATTTTTAGGAGTGTTCTGATGGCCGGAATTTTGGTGGTCGCACATAACAATTTGGGCGAGAGCTTGGCAGATTGTGTGAAGCATGTGTTGGGCGAAATACCGCCGTATTTGAAAGTGTTGTCGGTGTATGCCGACGATGATCCGCAACAAAAATTAGCCGAAGGCCATGCGCTTATTCAGTCGCTGAATAAAGGTAAGGGCGTGCTCATTTTGGCGGATATTTATGGCGCCACGCCAAGCAATGTGGCGCGTCAATTATGCGTGTCCGAGCACATTATGGGTGTGGCAGGAGTGAACTTGCCGATGCTATTACGCGTGGTGTGTCACCCCAATATAAGCATGCCAGAACTGGCGGACATCGCCCTTAATGGCGGTCGTGAGTGCATCGTCGCCATGCACACAGAAGATTAGGATTAAGCATGCAAAACCAAGACGCACTCATCATTAATAAACTGGGCTTGCACGCACGTGCATCCGCCAAGCTGACGCAACTTGCCACGCAGTTTCCGTGTGAAGTGTGGTTGTCGCGCAATAACAAACGCATCAACGCGAAAAGCATCATGGGAGTGATGATGCTGGCCGCTGCGAAAGGTTCAACAATTAGCATCGAAACCAACGGTGAGCGTGAAGCAGAAGCAATGGCGGCTTTGCTTGCACTTATCAATGATTTTTTTGGAGAGGGCGAATGACCTTTACCCTGCATGGACTCCCTGTTTCCAGTGGCATCGCCATTGGGCATGCGCATTTGGTGTCGCACACTTCATTAGAAGTGGTGCATTACGTTTTAACCAAAGCGCTGGTTGGTGAAGAAGTGCTGCGTTTAGATGCTGCCTTGCTCACCACGCGCGATGAATTAAGTGCGTTACGCGAGTACCGTCCGCAACAAGCTGCCGCCGAGTTTGATGCCTTCCTTGATTTGCATTTGATGATATTGGGCGATGACCACATTAGTCATGCCGCGCGTGAAATGATTCGTACCGAGCATTGCAATGCGGAGTGGGCGCTGAAGACGCAAATGGATGCCCTCGTTGCGCAATTTGAAGCGTTCGATGATGCCTATTTACGCGAACGCAAGACGGATGTGATTCAAGTAGTCGAGCGTATTCTTAAAGTTTTGAGTGGACATCCCAGCCATGTCGCACCCACACCGCAGCACGATAGCGAAATGATTTTGGTGGCGCATGATGTGAGTCCCGCCGATTTGATTCAGCTCAAACCGCATCAGTTTTGCGCCATTTTGACCGACTTGGGCGGTGCCACTTCGCACACTTCCATTGTGGCGCGCGGCTTAAACATTCCTTGCGTCGTCGGCTTGCATCATGCGCGCGACCTGATCAAGGACCGCGATATGCTCATTGTGGATGGCGAGCAAGGTGTGGTCATCGTCAATCCCGACAAGAACCTGCTGGCGGAATACAAGCTGCGTCAAAGCCAATTTGTGTTGGAGCGGCAGAAGTTGAAACGTCTGCGCACCGCACGCGCGACGACCTTGGATGGCACGCGAATCGAACTGCATGCCAACATCGAGCTACCCACCGATTTGGTGCAGGTGATGGAAAACGGTGCGGCGGGTGTTGGCTTGTTTCGTAGCGAATTTCTTTTTCTCAACCGCGAAAATCTGCCCGATGAAGAAGAGCAATTCATCGCTTATCGCACCGTGTTGGAAGGTATGGGCGACATGCCCGTCACGATTCGCACTTACGACTTGGGCGCGGATAAGCAGCTTAAAGGGGTGACGCGGGTGGCCAGCAATCCTGCTTTGGGATTGCGTGCGATTCGCTTGTGTTTAGCCGAGCCGCAACTCTTTCGCACCCAATTGCGCGCACTGTTGAGAGCCTCAGTGCATGGCAATCTAAAAATTTTGGTGCCTATGTTGTCGGGCGCTTCAGAAATTTTGCAGACCCTGCAAATTATTGACAGTGTTAAGCAAGAGCTCGCAGTACAAGGGCTGGCATACAAAGCGGAGGTGCCGATTGGCGGCATGATTGAAATACCCGCAGCGGCCTTGGCGCTCAATGTATTTATTAAAAAGTTAGATTTTCTGTCGATTGGCACTAACGACTTAATTCAATACACCTTGGCCATCGACCGCACCGATGAAGAGGTGGCGCATTTATACGACCCACTGCACCCTGCTATTTTGCAGCTATTGGCGCATGTGATTGGCAGCGCAAATAAAGCCAACGTGCCAGTGTCGGTATGTGGAGAAATGGCCGGCGAAATAGCCTACACCCGGCTATTGTTAGGCATGGGCTTGCGTCAATTTTCCATGCATCCCGTGCAATTATTGGCCGCCAAACAGCGCGTGTTGACCACCAACTTGCCCGATATTGCGCAACTGACGCAAAAGCTTTTACGTGCAGATGACCCGATAAAAATCAATGAACTGTTAGCTAAATTGAACGCACTGTAGCCTCAGATTTTTAATCTTCCTCGCGGCAAGCAAGCGCAACTTAACCGCAAGAACTTTCAGACGCATTCTCAACAATCGCGGCATCTTGTTTTATTTCTGGCTCGGGGGTGTGATGGAATGCGAAATATTTTTCGGCCACACCGCCCACAATCGCGGCGGGTAAAAACGCCCATAGCTCCCAATTGGGCGTAGCAATCAAGGCCACTGCGGGCCCAGGGCAGTAACCGCTGATTCCCCATCCCACCCCAAACAGCGCCGCACCCACTATCAAAGGGCGATCAATTTGCACATCTTTGGTAATGACAAACTGCTCGGCGAGGAGCGGCTTGTGCAATTTCAAAATAAAGCGAAAAGTGATGAGGGTGACGCACACTGCACCACCCAATACAAACAGCAAGCTCGCATCCCATGTACCTGCGACATCTAGAAAACCTAGCACTTTTTCGGGGTGTGTCATGCCCGCCAAAGCGAGACCAAAACCAAACACCATGCCCGCCAGCGCACTTGCGATATTTCGTTTCATGACAGCACTCCAAAAATATGCCGCACCATAAACGTGGTGACAATGGCAACCGACAAAAAGATAACCGTAGCCACTAACGAGCGTAAAGACAGTCGCCCTAGTCCGCATACGCCGTGACCGCTGGTACAGCCGTTACCCAGCGAAGTGCCATAACCCACCAGCAGACCAGAGAGAATAAGCAACCAGGCAGGGAAGTGTTCGCGCGCCACAGGCGCATCATTAAACATGCCGTAGTACAGCGCTGCGCCCGCTACCACGCCGATTAAAAAGAGAACGCGCCACAGTGCATCGCCTGGCTTGGCGAAAAAAGAACGCCACAAAATGCCGCTGATGCCTGCTAGTCGACCATTGAGCCACAGTAGTAACGAGGCCGCTGTACCGATAAGAATCCCGCCGATAAGAGCGGGTAAGAATGAGGTGAGGGTCATAAAAATAGGCGGCCAAGTGAAATGAGAGACGCATGTTAGAAGCGAAGGTTTTTCTCATCAAGTTATTTGTGGCTATTTGCTTATACCTATTTTTATTAACCATTAAGGAATTGGGCGTGTTCTGTTCTCGGGTCGGTGCAGAGTCGAGTGCGATAAAGCGAAGAGTATCGGGTAGAATGTGCGTTCTAAATTTTCGTCCCTTTCAACTTAAAAATTAAGGATTAATCATGACCTATCAAATTGCCCCTTCGATTCTCTCCGCTAACTTTGCACGCTTGGGCGAAGAAGTCGACAACGTTCTCGCTTCCGGTGCGGACATCGTTCACTTCGACGTGATGGACAACCACTACGTGCCTAACCTGACCATCGGCCCTCTGGTTTGCGAAGCACTGCGCAAGCATGGCGTGACAGCAGACATCGACGTTCACCTGATGGTGAAGCCTGTTGATCGCATCATCCCTGACTTCGCCAAAGCAGGCGCGACCTACATCACGTTCCACCCAGAAGCTTCCGAACACATCGACCGCACCATCGGCCTCATCAAAGAGCTGGGTTGCAAAGCCGGTCTGGTATTCAACCCAGCGACACCACTCGACATCCTTGAGTACACATTGCCTAAGTTGGACATGGTGCTGTTGATGTCTGTGAACCCCGGTTTCGGCGGTCAGAAGTTCATCCCTCACGTACTGGACAAAGCACGCCAAGTGCGCAAGATGATCGACGCGGGCGGCTACAAGTGCCGTTTGGAGATCGACGGTGGCGTTGGCCCAGCGAACATCAAAGAAGTGGCTGAAGCAGGTGTGGATACTTTCGTGGCAGGCTCTGCAGTGTTCGGCAAGAAGAACGCTGCTGACAAGAACCACTACAACACCATCATCGCTGAGATGCGTGCGGAGTTGGCGAAGGTCGGCAAGTAATTTAACGCCGTCATTCCCGCGCTGCGTGTGTTGTTGGGGCTTTAGCCCCGTACAACCACGGCGTACCCCTTGCGGGTGAAAGCGGGAATCAAGCGTTGTTATCGAAAAGGCAGTTGGTTTTTGTTCTTGCTTCGCAAGATTATTTATTTGACTGGATTCCCGCTTTCGCGGGAATGACGAAAAGTTTAGAGGTGTTTAATGACGTTCAAAAACTTCCCGCTCTCTGTTTCCGCCATTGTCATTGACCTCGACGGAACACTGCTGCATACCGCGCCAGAGTTGGCGGAATCGGCGAATCGCATGTTGCGTGACATGGGCCGTCCTGCCGTGTCGCAAGACCTGCTGATGAGCTACATCGGGAATGGCATCCACTGGTTGGTGAAGCGTGCGCTCACGGGCGACATGCATGCCGAGCCGGATTCGGCTTTATTCGACACAGCATTGCCCATCTTCGAGAAGCATTACACCGAGCTGTTGTTGCAGAGCAAACCATTCCCCAACGTGATCGCGGGTTTGGATGCGATGAAGGCGGCGGGCTATCGCTTGGGTTGCATCACCAACAAGGTCGAGCGTTATACCAATCCGCTGCTCAAAGGCATCGGCATGGCGAAGTACTTCGACATCGTGCTGGCGGGCGACACCTTGCCTGAGAAGAAACCACACCCCATGCCTTTGTTGCACGCGGCGAAGTTCTTCGACTGTGCTATCGAGCAACTACTGTTGGTCGGTGATTCCCTCAGCGATGCACAAGCGGCACGTGCGGCAGGCTGTCCCATCATCTGCGTACCCTATGGTTACAACCACGGCGAACCTGTCGAGACGTTGAATGTAGATGCGGTCATTCCCGATCTGACCGGTGTGTTGCCACTCATCAAACGAGCATAAATATGAAATTGAATAACCTCCTATATTGGCGATGGTGATTTTGTAGGGTGGGCATTGTTGCCCACCATTCATAACAATCATCCGCGTGGGCACGCTATGCCCACTCAACAAATGCAGGAGGTTTTTCATGTTGCATCCCATCACCGAAGCAGAATTTCAAGCTTTAGCAAAACAAGGCTATAACCGCATCCCTTTGGTCGCAGAGTCTTTCGCCGACCTCGATACACCGCTCTCGCTCTACCTCAAACTCGCCAACAAACCATTCAGCTATCTGCTGGAATCGGTGCAAGGTGGCGAACGTTTTGGGCGTTATTCTTTTATCGGTTTGCCTGCCGAGACGCGCATCACCGTGCGCGGTAAGCAGGTCACACTGACCACGCCAAAGGGCGAGACCAAACAAGAAGTCGAGAATCCGCTGGATTACATCAGCGAGTATCAAGCGCAGTTCAAGGTCGCACCGCTGTCTGGTTTGCCACGTTTTACGGGTGGTCTGGCCGGCTATTTCGGTTACGACACCGTGCGCTACATCGAGCCCCGTCTGGCTAAGACGGTGAAGAAGGATGTCATCGGCACACCGGATATCTTGCTCATGCTCACCGAGCAACTGGCGGTGGTGGATAACCTCTCCGGCAAGCTCACCTTCATCGTATATGCCGATCCAGCACAAGACGATGCTTATGCCATCGCGCGTGAACGTCTGCGTGAACTCATTGGCATGATGCGTCTGCCGGTGGAGATTCCTTACGCGCCGCCCTCGAAAGCGGTCGAAGCGAAGTCGGAGTTCGGCGAGGTCGCATTCAAAGCGGCGGTGGAAAAGTCCAAGCACTACATCTTCGACGGCGACATCATGCAGGTCGTGTTGTCGCAACGTATGTCGCAACCTTTCCCTGCATCGCCACTGTCGCTGTACCGTGCTTTGCGCAGCATCAATCCCTCGCCCTACATGTTCTATTACGACATGGGCGACCATCACGTGGTCGGTTCATCACCCGAGATATTGGCCCGCCTCGAAGGCGACACCGTCACCGTGCGTCCTATCGCCGGCACCCGTCCACGCGGCAAGACAGCACAGCAGGATGTTGAGCTGGCCTCCGAGTTGTTGGCGGACCCGAAAGAGCTGGCAGAACACCTGATGCTCATCGATCTCGGTCGCAACGACATCGGTCGTGTGGCCGAGCGTGGCACAGTGCAACTCACCGACAAGATGGTCATCGAGCGTTACTCACACGTGATGCACATCGTCTCTAACGTCGAAGCGAAATTGAAGAGAGGCCTTGATGCGATGGACGTACTCAAAGCGACCTTCCCAGCAGGCACGGTCTCTGGTGCGGCCAAGGTGCGCGCAATGGAGATCATCGACGAACTCGAACCTTCCAAGCGCGGCATCTACGCCGGTGCGGTCGGCTACCTCGGCTTCAACGGCGACATGGATGTCGCCATCGCATTACGCACCGCCGTGGTGAAAGACAAGATGCTGTACGTGCAGGCGGGTGCGGGCATCGTTGCCGATTCCGTGCCGGACAGCGAATGGATGGAGACGCAGAACAAAGCGCGTGCTGTGTTGCGTGCAGCCGAGATGGTGCTGGATGGTTTAGACGCACAGGTTCATCGCTAGTCTGTAGGCTCTCGACATGAATATCCAGGACATGAGCCTCAAGCAACGATTGCTGGTGGTCGTGGCGGTCGAGCTTCTGTACATGGTGGGCAGTCGACTCGCTATCCACTATTATTCGGCTGAATCGTTTCAGGCTGAACTGATCCGCACCACATTGCGCATCGCGACGGCGCTCATCTATTGGCAGCTGATGAAGCCACTCATCCTGTCGAAGAAAGCGTCTTTCGATACAGTGCGAGTCGCGCCCTTGGTCGTTGGGATATTGGCGCTCTTCGCCATTCCGGTGCTGGTCGGCAATTACGGATTGAGTACAACTCTTGCGCTGTTGTTCGCGCTAACCAGCATCCCTGTGGCGATCAAGGAAGAGTTCCTGTTCCGTGGCATCGTGCAGAACCTGTTGGAGAGCAGATACGGACAGATGCGTGCGGTGTTCTATGCCAGCGTCATCTTCACTGCGTGGCACATCGGTACGTGGGAGCCTTCGGTGTGGACCTTCGGGCAGATATTCTTTGTGGGTCTGGTGCTAGGTCTGGTCTACGTTCGTACGGGAAGTATCTTGGCTGCCATCGTGTTGCACACCTTGTACGATGCGGTATTTTCCTTCACGCCGTTGATGCGAGCACCGCTGGATCAGAATTGGGGGTTCGTGCCATTGGCTATCGCCGTCGTTGCTGTGTGGTACTGGGCGCAAGCGAACAAAACGAAGAGTGGCGCGACTAGCGTCTGAAGATTAGATAAAGAGATTTGATGGAGTAGCTATGTTATTGATGATCGACAATTACGATTCCTTCACCTACAACCTCGTGCAGTATTTCGCCGAGCTAGGCGCGGATGTGGTCGTGCATCGCAACGACGAAATCACGGTGGAAGAAATTGAGAGATTGAATCCACAACATCTCGTAGTTTCCCCCGGCCCATGTACGCCGAACGAGGCAGGCATTTCGGTCGCCGCGATCAAACACTTCGCCGGCAAGATACCTTTGTTGGGCGTGTGCCTCGGCCATCAAAGTATCGGCCAAGCCTTCGGCGGCAAGATCATCCACGCTAAGACCTTGATGCACGGCAAGACCTCGCTCATCCATCACAACAGCAACAGCGTGTTCACCGGATTGCCCAACCCGTTCACCGCCACGCGTTACCACTCGCTGGTCATCGAGCGCGAGAGCATCCCCGATTGTCTGGAAGTGACTGCATGGACGGACGATGGCGAGATCATGGGGGTGCGCCACAAGACGCTCGCGGTGCACGGTGTGCAGTTCCATCCCGAGTCCATCCTCACCGAGCATGGCCATGACATGTTGAAGAACTTTCTGGAAGGGAAGAAGTAATCATGATCACACCACAACAAGCCCTCGTCCGCCTCATCGACCAGCGCGAGATCTTCTACGACGAGATGCTGTCGTTGATGCGCCAGATCATGGGCGGTGAAGTATCGCCCACCATGATCGCCGCTCTTTTGGTCGGTCTGCGTGTGAAGAAAGAGACCATCGGCGAGATCTCTGCCGCCGCTTTCGTGATGCGTGAGTTCGCCAGCAAAGTGCCTGTCACCAATCGTGGGAATCTGGTGGATACCTGCGGTACGGGCGGTGATACCTCACATACCTTCAACATCTCCACGGCGAGCGCCTTCGTGGCTTCGGCGGCGGGTGCGCGTGTCGCTAAGCATGGTGGTCGCTCGGTGTCCTCCACCTGCGGTTCCGCCGATGTGTTGGAAGCGCTAGGCGTGAACCTTACCCTCACACCGGAACAAGTCGGCCACAGCATCGATCAGATCGGTATCGGCTTCATGTTCGCGCCCAACTTCCACGGTGCGATGAAACATGCCGCACCAGTGCGTCGTGAGTTGGGCGTGCGCACCATGTTCAACGTGCTGGGCCCGCTCACCAATCCAGCGGGTGCGGATAACCAAGTGATGGGCGTGTTCCATCCCGACTTGGTGGGTATCCAAGCACGCGTGTTGCAACGCCTCGGCAGTCGCCATGTGTTGGTGGTGAACGGCAGTGATGGGCTGGATGAGATCACCATCAGTGGTGCGACCAACGTCGCCGAGTTGAAAGACGGACAGGTGATCGAATACACCGTCACGCCAGAGCAGTTCGGATTCAAGTCGGCCTCGCTCGATTCCATCAAAGTCGCCAACAAGGAAGAAGCCAAAGCCATGTTGCTCGGTGTGCTGGACAACCAGCCAAGCGTCGCGCGCGACATCGTCCAACTCAATGCGGGTGCGGCCATCTATGTGGCGGGCTTGGCCGACTCTTTGGCGAACGGCATCAAGAAGGCGGGCGAGATACTTGCCAGTGGTGCGGCCAAAGCCAAGTTGGCGCAGTTGGTTGAAGTCAGCAACCAGAGCAATGCTTAAGGTCTTCGCTAATAGTTCGTCATTCCCGCGAAAGCGGGAATCCAGCGTTTTTATTAAAGATGCCTTGTCTTCGCTACGCGAAGGACATTATTTTTCAAACTGGATTCCCGCTTTCGCGGGAATGACAGAGTTTGAATTTCTTGCATCTTAGATTTATTACTCCCACACAGTGGCATCTGTCCAACATCCCTTCCCTCCCTTGCTCAGCCAAGACAGCGCCGACATCGAGCGCTGGCTGCTGGCGCTGAACGACGTCTACGCGCCCGAAGAAGTCGCACTCATCCGCAAAGCCTGCGAGTTCGCAGCGCCGCTGTATCACGACGAAGTGGATGTCACCGGTGCATCGTTGTTGCAACACGCGCTGGGTTCCGCATCCATCCTCATCGGTCTGCACATGGATCACGAGACCATCGCGGCGTCCGCATTGCATGCTGTGCCGAATCATCTGCAAGACTGGCGTGAAGTTTTGACGGCGCGCTTCGGTGCGAACGTCACACGCTTGGTCGCAGGTATCTCGGACATGGAACGTCTGCGTCACTTCAGCGAAGTGCGCGAGGCCGCTATTGCAGACAAACAAGAAGCCGCGCAGCAGGTTGAAGGGCTGCGCAAGATGTTGCTGGCGATGGTGGAAGACATCCGCGTCGTGCTCATCAAGTTGGCTGAGCGCACCCAGACCTTGCGCAACCTTTCCTCCGCCAGTCCCGATACGCAGCAGCACATCGCGCAAGAGACGCGCAGCATCTTTGGTCCATTGGCGAACCGTCTCGGTGTGTGGCAACTCAAGTGGGAATTGGAAGACCTCTCGCTGCGCTACCTTGAGCCGTTGCTGTACAAAAAAGTCGCCAAACTGTTGGACGAACGCCGTGTCGATCGTGAGAAATATATCGCTGATATTGTTGCGCAGTTGCAAACCGCACTTGCTGTTCAAGGCATCAAAGGTGAGGTGAACGGACGTCCGAAACATATCCACAGCATCATCAACAAGATGAAGCGCAAGCAGATGGAATTCAGCGAGCTGTACGATATTCGAGCCGTGCGAGTGCAAGTTAAAGATGTAGAGAATTGTTATGCCGCGCTTTCGGTCGTGCATGAACTATGGCCTGCCATCCATAGCGAGTTCGACGACTACATCGCCAATCCCAAGCCGAACGGTTATCAATCGTTGCACACTGCCGTTCTGGGCCCGCGTGACCTTGCGGTCGAGGTGCAGATACGTACGCCGCAGATGCATCACGATTCCGAGTTGGGCGTGGCCGCGCACTGGCGCTACAAAGAGAACAAGCAGAGCGAGTCTGGCTTCGACGAGAAGATCGCATGGCTGCGCCAGATCTTGGCGTGGAAGGCGGAGCTAGCAGATAGCGGTGAGATGAAAGAGCAGTTCAAGAACGAATTGCTACAAGACCGCGTGTATGTGTTCACGCCGCAAGGCAAGGTCATCGATCTACCCAAGGGCGCGACGCCGGTCGATTTCGCCTACGTGGTGCACACCGATCTAGGTCACCGTACGCGTGGGGCGAAACTGGATGGCAGCATAGCTCCGCTCAATACCAAGTTGCAGACAGGTCAGCGCGTGGAGATTTTGACCGCCAAACAAGGCGGCCCTAGCCGTGATTGGTTATCACCCAAACTAGGTTTCCTGCAAAGCGCGCGATCACGTGCCAAGGTGCGTCACTGGTTCTCTGAGCAGAACGTGGACGACAGCATCGCGCAGGGCAGGGCCTTGCTCGATCGCGAATTGGTACGAGTCGGTGTGACAGACATCAATCAAGAGAAACTCGCGCAGAAACTCAAATTCAACAAGCTAGACGATCTGCTCGCCTCACTCGGTCGTGGAGAAATCACCCCGCGTCGCGTCAGCTTGGCTATCGTACAAGAAGCACCCGTGAATGCGCCGCGCGCTAGCACGCAGACTATCGCGACATCGGACGGTAACGTGGTGATCGAAGGGGTGGGTAATCTGGTGAGCCGCACCGCGAAATGTTGCAGTCCCGCCAAGGGAGACGACATCATCGGTTACGTCACCCGCGACCGAGGTATCACCATCCATCGTCGCGATTGCCCCTTTATGCAGCGCGTGCCGGAAGAGCGTGAAGATAGATTGCTCGAAGCAAGATGGGCGGCCAAAGGAAATTGAAAATTACTTCTTATTGTTTTCCGAATGCATCAAATGAACTATCCCTTCAATGACACGAATATCACGTGGCGATAGCTGTACCAATTGATTCACTATAGGGATGATTCCTTCGAATTCTTTTCCTAAAACGACCAACCCTGTTTTTTGTGATTGTTGTTGTGAACTGAGCTCTATTTTCGTTCCCGAACCATAACGCAACCATTGTGCGGATACGCCCAACCAAGTGGCAAGCGCCAGTAACTTTGGTTGTGTCGGCATCGCCTCCGCGAGTAACCATTTCCTGACTGTTTGTGCACTGACGGGCTGCCCAGAAAAGTTTTGGTTAAATTCACGCGCAATCTGCGTTGCGCTCCCAATTGGCTGTCCTATTCGCCTCAGCTCCTGAGAGAGCCGCTTGCTAAAGGTAATTCGCTGTTGTTCGCTGGTCGTTTCCATGTGCGGAAAATTACCAAGCTTGGCAGTAACTAAATAGAAACAATTGGTTTGCAATGGTAACTATTGGTTGTTATTCTCCGCCCGTTACGGGGCTGTGATTGTGAAATTTCATACGGGGAGAAACATATGTTTTGCAGCAAGTGTGGCGTAGAAAATCAAGTAGGAAGTAAATTTTGTGGTGGTTGTGGAGCAGCGATTTCTGCAACAGAACTTCCATTAGCCAATTCCGCGCCCCTTGTCGCAGACAAAGACTTGGAAATGTTTGTAGGTAAAAACTACTCGTATTACAAAAAAATGTGGGGGATTTCAGAAGGGGGCAATAAGAAGCTGTCATTTAATCTTGCAGCATTTCTTGTTAGCGTCTTTTGGATGGCATACAGAAAGATGTACTTCAATGCGTCAATGCTACTAGCGATTACTTCATCTGTAGCACTACTATCATATTTTTTTAATATCCCATCAGGCTGGTCTGGAGCTTTCAGTCTGCTTGTTGCTTTTGTTTGTGGATTCGCTGGTAATCATCTCTACAAGTCACATGCAGAACGTAAGATTAAAACCATTACTGCTACGCAATTAAATCAGGACAATAATAATGAATTGAGTACACAAGGCGGAACAAATGGGTGGGCAATGGCGGGATTTGTTCTTATCTACATTATGCTGGGCATGACGTTGGGCTTGTTGATGCGAAGCGATCCAGTCAAACAGGAACTTGCCAAATATAGCAATGAAATTCTCAAGACAGACACTTCACGAAAAGAATTTGCAAGTGCATTGCTTGTGGCGCAACGCACAGAAAATTATGACGACATGGTGCAATCTTGGAGTAAGTGCAGCGCATATATGGCAGACCTGCAAAAAATTGCGGGGGGGCTTCAAACTGAAGAGGTGAAGACAGTGCACGACTTGCTTATCAAATCCACGACTAAAACCTGTGAGGCGCTGGCCGCAGTAGCAGAAGGAATAGGCAACGAAAATATAGTTTTGATGAGTCAGGGTGCAACACAAATAATCGATGCCGCCAAATTGCGCGGACAATGGAAAACGCAGCTATTGGATATTGCCGCTAAGCACAAGACTTCCTTGCCTATTGTCTCGATCAATGACCAATCAAATGATGGAAATAATTTAACTGTCTCTCCTGCGATAGCGTCATCCACAACAGTAGTTTCCACCAAAGACTGTGATGTAACGGGTAACAAGCTTTGGTATGAGTACGAGCCGACCGTTGTTACATTAAAAGGAAAGCTGATTTCCGCCAAGGGTGAAACACCAGATGAGAAAGAAGTTTCATATCCTGCGCTACAACTAGACAGCCCAATTTCTATTCGAGGAAATGGAGAATCAAATAATCCAGAGACGGGCGTTACGATTATTCAGCTAGCACTAAATAAGCAACTATGGCCTGTTTATGAAAGTTCGAAAGGCACAAGCGTTACTGTCACTGGGACACTATTTCAGCGATCTTCGCCATACCATTATGCGAAGGTACTGATTACCGCAACGCAACTAGTTAACAGCAAACCGCTTTGCCCCTAGATTCAAGAATCTATCTAGGCCTGACGAATATAATTTGGACTTCATGATGAACACACAAAATACTGAAAGAAGTTTATGGCGGCGCGTCTTTGGGCGCAGCATCTTGGCGATGGTATTTGGGAGCTTCTTTGAGAAGAAATCCAATGCTGCATCCATTATCGCGATAATGCTGGTGGCTACAATTTGCTATGTAGTCGCCTTCAAAGACCAGCTTGATTACATGGCCTATCTTTTGAATCTTGTCTTTGTCGTCGTTGGCTATTATTTTGGAGCTAAGCAGGAAGTGGTTACGCAAGAAAATGAGTGAATTTGATTTGCCGATGTGATGGTGAAAGCAGTTTTTTGGGGGCAATCATAAGTTAGACTTCGAGGTATCTCTTAGCTACTCGATATGCAATGCCCCCCATCATCACTGCCACCGACCTAGTCAAACAATATCCCGGCGTGCGTGCCGTGGATGGCATCAACCTTGAGATACCCCAAGGCATCTGCTTCGGGCTACTCGGCGCCAATGGTGCAGGCAAGACCACCACCATCGAGATGCTGGAAGGCATCCACCAACCCACCAGCGGTGCGGTGCTTTACAAAGGTGAGCCGCTTGGCGCGCGTTACCGTGAAGAGGTCGGTATCCAGTTCCAGCACACCGCGTTGCAAGATTTTCTGACGGTGCGCGAGACGTTGAAGTTCTTCGAACGTCTCTATACCGAGACGCTCCCTATCGAAGAAGTCATCGAGCTGTGTTCACTCACCGACATCTTGGATAGAGACACACGCAAGCTCTCGGGTGGTCAGCGCCAGCGCTTGTTGCTCGCACTGGCACTTATCAACGATCCCGATCTCATCTTCTTGGATGAGCCGACGACCGGCCTCGATCCGCAAGCGCGTCGTAACTTTTGGGACTTGGTGAAGCTAGTGAAATCGCGCAACAAGACCATCGTGCTCACCACGCATTACATGGAAGAGGCGTATGCACTGTGCGACGAGATCGCCATCATGGACAAAGGGCGCATCGTGTCGCAGGGCACACCGCAGCAATTGTTGACCGAACATTTCGGCGACGTGGTGTTGCAGATACCGGGTGACGATGCGGGCGGGAAGTTGATGCAGATGGATATCGGCGCAGTGCCCGCCGGCGAGTTGTTCGAGATCAAGACCAATCGTCTGCATCACACTTTGCAACAGCTCATGGACAACGGCATCAATCTGGACAGGCTGCGTATCCGCGCGTGGACGCTGGAAGACCTGTTCATCAATGTGACGGGGAAAGATAAGGCGGTCTAGTTCAACAAAGAGCCACGTCATTCCCGCGCAGGCGGGAATCCAGTGTATCTATTCATAATGCTTTGGGTTTTGTCTTCGCAATGCGAAGGAATGTTTAATTGCTGGATTCCCGCCTGCGCGGGAATGACGGCTTAATTTTTTGAGATAAACATATGAAAAAATTCCTCGCCGTACTACATGCCCGCAACATGGAATTCCTGCGCGACCGTTCCGCACTGGTGTGGAATCTCGCCATGCCATTCATGCTGGTGTTCGGTCTTGCGTTCACCTTCTCGGGTGGCAACAAAGACATATACAAGATCGGTGTCGTGGGTGGCATCGAACAATTGACGCAAGCCGCACCGAAGTTGCCGACCACGCAGCATCTGCAATTTATTCTTTACGATGACCTTGATGCCGCCATCAACAAGGTGAAGCATCACCAGATGGACATGCTCATCGACGTGAGCGCCGCGCCCAAATATTGGGTCAACACCAGCTCACCCAACGGCTATCTGTTGGAGCGCATCATCTGGGGTGTGGGTGCAGACAAGTTCGAGCGGCAAGCGGTAGAAGGTGCAGAGATACGTTATGTGGATTGGTTCTTACCCGGCATCCTCGGCATGAACATGATGTTCGCCTGCCTGTTCGGTGTGGGCTTCGTCATCGTGCGTTATCGTAAGAACGGATTCTTGAAACGACTCAAAGCGACGCCGCTGGGCGCCTTCCAATTCCTGTTCGCGCAACTCATCTCGCGCCTGTTGCTGGTCGTCGTCATCACCACCATCGTGTATGTGGGGTGTGACTTTTTCATCGACTTCAACATGCAGGGTTCGTATGGCACGCTGTTACTCGTCACCACATTAGGCGCGATGAGCCTCATCTCCATCGGTCTTTTAGTCGCCGCACACACCGCAAGTGAAGAGCTGGCGGGCGGCATGTTGAACATCGTGACGTGGCCCATGATGTTGCTCTCGGGTGCGTGGTTCTCATTGGAAGGCGCACAACCTTGGGTACAGAACATCGCCGAGTTATTCCCGCTGACTCACATGATCTCCGCCACCCGCAGCATCATGAATGAAGGCGCGACCTTGGCTCAGGTGATGCCGGATGTGTGGGTGCTCTCGCTGACCAGCGCGGTGTTTTTGGCCATCGGAGCGTTCGTGTTCAAGTGGGAGTGACGCTATAAATTTACGCGGTACTCAACATGTTTTTGTATCATGCGAAGACAGGAGCATGATTTATGAGCAAGTCACTTAAAGCCGTACCCAAATTCGCCAACGAGGCAGCAGAGCAAGCCTTCTGGGAAACGCACGACTCCACCGAATATGTGGATTGGGCCAAAGCACAACGTGTCGTATTGCCAAACCTGAAGCCAACGACAAAGACCATCTCCTTGCGCTTGCCCCAACATCTGCTTGATTCAATCAAAGCCGCAGCGAACTCAAGAGATGTTCCGTATCAATCGTTGATCAAGGTGTGGTTGCTGGAAAAGCTACACAGCAACTGATCGGTTGAAATAGGACGGTGATGCTGACCCCAAATGTTGGTATGAAGCGGAAAGGCGGGTAGCGTAATGTTTGCACTAGCGGCCGTTGCGGTGTTGACGGTTTATCTTGGTATTTCTTTTTTAGTGGTGCGTTGGGCAATTGGTTACGCGAAGAAGAATGGCAAGAGCCGAATGCGTTGGGGAGCTGGCGCTGCACTAGTGATGTTTATGATTCCCTGCTGGGATTGGCTACCGACGGTGGCGATGCACAAGTATTTCTGCGAGAAAGAAGCAGGGTTCTGGGTCTATAAGACGCTGGATCAATGGAAGGCTGAGAATCCGGGAGTGATGGAAACATTGCCTGTACCTAATCCTGAAACTATAGCAACAAAATATGAACCTATTGGTGATGGGAATGGCAAGAGAGTTACCGACTTTCTAAACGTCCGCTTTAGCTGGATTGATACCCAACAAGACATTTTCAGTTTATTGCCCATTATTCGAACTGAGCAAGTAGTTACGGACGTGCAGAAGCACGAAGTGCTGGCGCGCTATGTTGATTTTGGTAGTGGGTATTCAATTAAAAATCCAGAGTCTTCATTTTGGTCTTTGTCACAGCAAGGGAATTGCAGTGGTGGAGGAATAAGTGAAGACAAAATGAGAAATTTCCGTAACAACTTTTATGAGAGCAAAAAATGAGCACAATCCCATCCATATTCAGAGCACTAAAGGGTTAAGGCTGAGCTCGAATTATTGTTAAGCGACCGTTGGGGGGAGTCTGATATGGCTCTTAAGGAAACTAAAGAAGGAAACTAAAGGGGGCAGGAAACTAAAGGGGTCAGCATGAGCTAACCCGCCTTAAACGGACACTTCAATAGGAGACAATAATGAAGGAGGTGTTCGATGGAAAGCAAGAGCAAAGACAAAGTAAATCCAGAGAGGAAACGGCAACGTTTCAGCGCGGAATTCAA
>JABFSI010000143.1 GCA_013140695.1 Sideroxydans sp.
GCCTTCGGCTTACTCACCACGAACGGGTCGCGATATGCCTTCGGCTTACTGTGCGTGCGCTGTCGGAGCCGCCTCGTCAGGTTCAGGACAGGCTTCAGCCCCATACAGCCACGGCCTACTCCTTGCGGGTACACCACGAACGGGAAGAGGTAAAAGTTACAGCTTCAAAAAATTATCGCGGTAGTGTTTCATCTCGGCGATGGACTCGTAAATATCCGCCAGCGCTTCGTGTTTGCCATGCTTCTTCAATGCACTCGCCACTTCGGGCTTCCAGCGTTTTGCGAGTTCTTTGAGTGTGCTCACATCCAGATTGCGATAGTGGAAATAGTCTTCCAATTTAGGCATCCAGCGCGCCATGAAACGACGATCTTGGCAAATGGAATTGCCGCAGATAGGCGAGGTGCGAATGGGTACATGCAGCTTCATAAATTCAATCATCTGCGCTTCCACAGCGGCCTCATCGAGGGTGGATGCTTTCACGCGCTCAATCAAACCCGATTTGCCGTGCGTGGACTTATTCCAGTTATCCATGCCGTCAAGCACCGCATCGGATTGATGCACCACCAGCGTGGGGGCTTCTGCCACGGTATTAAGGTCGCCATCGGTAATCACCATGGCCACTTCGATAATACGGTCTGTATCGGGAAGGAGTCCGGTCATTTCCATGTCGACCCAGACAAGGTAGTTTTGATTTTGTGCCATAATTCGCGCGCTTTTTTAAGTTAAATAAGGCGCGCATTGTGGCACAGCCGCCCCTCTTCAATCCATTCTCACTTCACTTATGACCGCATCGCAATTCTCTGCTTTATTTGTTGCCGCACTCCTCTCCAATGCCCTCATTAAATTATGGCTGGCATATCGCCAATTGCAGCACGTGGCGGAAAATCGCGCCGAAGTGCCGCGCGCTTTTCTTGAGCAAATCAGTATTGGCGCGCATCACAAGGCAGCGGATTACACCAGCACCCTGGTGCGTTTTAGCGCACTTACCGTGTTCATCGACACCGCGCTGTTGTTGATTTTTACCGTAGGCGGCGGCATTCAATACTTAAGCGATTTCACATCCACCCTATTCAGCAGCACTTTGCTACAAGGCGCACTGGTGATTGTGCTGGTGCTCGTTTTGCAATCACTGCTGGAGATGCCTTTCGACTTGTATCGCACCTTCAACATCGAAGCGCGCTTCGGCTTCAACAAGATGACCCTTAAGTTGTATGTGCTCGACGCCGTGAAGGGGGTGTTGCTGGGCGCAGTGCTGGGGCTGCCCTTGTTGTTCGGCGTGCTATGGCTGATGCAGAGCATGGGCGACCTATGGTGGCTGTATGTCTGGGGTGTGTGGGTCACCTTCAATCTGCTGTTGCTGTTTATCTTCCCCACCTACATTGCGCCGCTGTTCAACAAATTTGAACCGTTGCAAGACGAAGCTCAAAAATCTCGCATCGAGGCACTGCTGGCACGCTGTGGATTTGAATCGAGCGGCTTATTCGTGATGGACGGCAGCAAACGTAGCTCACATGGCAACGCCTATTTCACGGGCTTTGGCAAAAGCAAACGCATTGTGTTCTTTGACACCTTGTTACAACGTCTATCGCCCAGTGAAGTGGATGCCGTGCTGGCGCATGAACTAGGCCACTTCAAACATCGTCACGTCATCAAACGCATCGCCTTTACCTTCGCCATCAGCTTGGGGTTCTTGTGGGCGTTGGCGCAACTGCTGCATGCCGACTGGTTTTATGCTGGACTAGGCGTAACAACTCAATCCACCGCGATTGCGCTGCTGTTGTTTTTTATGGCGCTGCCTGTGTTCACTTTTATGTTGCAACCGCTGGCCGCTGCCTATTCGCGCAAACATGAATTCGAGGCGGATGCCTACGCCGCACAACAAACTGATGCCCAAGAGTTGGTGAACGCACTGGTCAAGCTATACCAAGACAATGCCAAGACGCTAACGCCCGATCCGCTTTACGCCACCTTCTACGAATCGCATCCACCCGCACCGATGCGCATCGCCCATCTACAAAAATTAGGAGCACGCACATGAAAAAAACGCTGTTCGCTTTGTTGTTCATTTCCAGCGCGGTACACGCCGTCCCGTTCGCCAAGGGACATGCCGATAACGGTAAAAAATTATTCACCCAATATGATTGCAGCAGCTGCCACGAAGGCAAAGTGGGCGGCGACGGCAGCGCCATCTTCACGCGACCTAATCATAAAGTGCGCAGCGCTGACGACCTCATTCCACAAATTAAATTTTGCTCGGGCATGGTGGGGGCGAATCTGACTGCACAAGAAGAACAAGACCTAGCCGCGCATCTGAATCAGCGCTACTACAAATTCAAGTGAGCGCCACCCTCTCCGGCCTCGTCATCGCCGCCTTTGGACGACGCTATTTGGCCGAGCTACCTGATGGTGAAATCATCGAGTGTGTGCCGCGCGGCAAGAAGAGCGAAGTCGCTTGTGGCGATACCGTCGAAATCACGCGCACCAGCCCTAACCAAGGCGTGATTGAACGCATCGCCCCCCGTACCACCCTGCTCTATCGTTCAGATGAATTTAAGCAAAAACTCATCGCCGCCAACGTCACACAACTCATCGTAGTGGTCGCCAGTGAACCTTCGTTTAATGATGAATTAGTCGCGCGCTGTTTGCTGGCGGGACATCATCAAGGCCTCAACATTCTCATCGTGCTCAACAAATGCGAATTGCCGCAGATAGCCGCCGCACGCACGCAACTTGCGCCCTACGTAAAAATTGGCTATCGCGTTCTAGAGCTATCCGCGAAACAAGATGTCGCGCCCCTGCTGCCTTTCATACAAGGCCAAACCAGCGTGTTAGTGGGGCAATCAGGCATGGGTAAATCGACGTTACTGAATGCCCTCATCCCCGAAGCACACGCCGCCACCCGCGAAATTTCCACCGTACTCGACAGCGGCAAACACACCACCACGCATGCCAAGCTGTACCACTTGAACGCAAACAGTCACCTCATCGACTGCCCCGGTGTGCAATTATTTGGGCTGCATCATTTAGATTTTGCGGCGATGGAAAGAAGCTTCCCGGAATTTTTACCCTACCTCGGCGAGTGTCGCTTCGCCAATTGCAGCCACTCCCACGAACCCAACTGCGCCATTCTAAAAGCCACCGCCGAAGGCAAAATTGACGAACGTCGATTGAAATTGTTTCAGCAGATTACGACTTCCATCAAATAGCACTGGGGCAATAAACCCGTGTCAGGCATTAAATTTTAGCGTTGCTGACGGAACTATAGTTGAGCGTTTCACTCTGGGTATGCGGCGCGTGCCATTAAATTTAATTTGGAGTGAATCATGCTTTCTAATCTCGCAGTAGCCCTCTTTGCTTTGGGCACCTTGGTATCAATGAACGCTTATGCCAGTACTGAAATAGAAGACAAAAAACGTCGCGTTGCATCACGCAGCAATCCTGTTACTTTTGATTCCATTGTCGACATTCATGCCTCTTCCCTTATCACAGCCCATCCCACACGCTGGATCAGCGCGGCTGAAGCGGTCACTCAATTAGAAAAGCTGCGTATTGAAGGTGAAGCGAGAGAGCGCCATCTACGCGCATGGCATGCATCCAAAGGCCGCGTATTTCCAGAAAGATTTGCCGGAGATTGAGCCACACCTATTGATAGGTGTTTGCTAAATCAGCACTGCCAATAAAAAGAGACCCGAAGGTCTCTTTTTATATATGGGTCATTCCACACGTCACCCCAATAAATGCGCCACTGTCAGCATCAACAAAATGATGAGTTGGAACACTAGAGCGCGCCACACCAGGCCAATCGCGCTTTGCATATAGTCGGCGTCGGCATCATCACCGCTACCCATTTCGGGACGAAATATAGGTGCGTGATCGAGGACAATGGTTTGCCCTAACTTCACCCCCAGCGCGCCTGCGCCGCTACTGATGAGGATGCCTTCTTCTGCATCGCTCCAAGTTGAGGCTTGGTTGCGCCAACAGTAGGCGGTGTCTTCAAAATTACCAACAATGGCGAAGGTGCTTGCGGTGAGGCGTATCGGCAACCACTCCATCACGTAATACGCCTGCCGTGAAAATTCGCCGAACTCACCCAACTCGGTCGTGCCTTGCATGCCCCAGCGTGCGTTCAAGAAAGTGGCCAAGCGATACACGATGGCCCCTATTGGCCCCATGCCAAGCAGCATAAAAATAACGAACCAGAACACGACACCAAACACCTTGCGATGCGAAGCCAGCAATGCCTGTTCGATGGTGACACGTGCGACTTCTTCGCCACTCAATTCACGGCAAGATTTGCCACTCCACGCGCTTAACAAATCACGCGCTTTATCTAATTCGTTATCGCGCAATGCTTTGTGAATGTCAGTGAAGTAGTGGCTGAACTGACGGAAGCCCATGGTGAGGTACAACACCAATACGCTGAACGCCCAAGCGAAGATAGGATTCGCGCCGACTAATATCCAGTGGATGCCCGCTACCAGCAACACAGGCGCCGCAATAGCAAGCATCCAAGCAATGCGTCCATGCTTATGTTCACCCGCATTAAAGTTTCGCTGAAAAAAATCCGCGTAACTATTCAGCCAAGTGAACAGATATTTGCGCGTTGCAAGCGGATGGACTTGTTCTAACAGTAAGGCGGCAATTAAAGAGAGCAGGCTCATGGCTTCAAAGGGACATCGACGGGATGGGAGAAAGATACCACAGGCCAATCAAAGGAAGCCAATGGCACGTGTGCTGTCGGGATTACTTTAATAACGCCTTTGGGGGAGTGCGATTCATCGCGCGATGGCCGTTTTGGCGATACTCATCGTGCGATGTCTATTTTGACGAGACTCATCGCCCGATGAATCGGCCTCCTACAAAATTCACCCGCCTCTTTGTCAAAAGCAGAGCGGGGAAAATCTACGCAATCATGCCCGCCGCAACTGTGTTGTTGGTTGCTTCATCAATCACAATGAAACTGCCCGTCGCGCGGTCTGTGGTGTAGCTATCGAACACCAAGGGTTGCTGGATCTTGAGTGAGACGCGCACGATGTCGTTCATATTGACCGCTGGGTTGGCATGTTTCTCCAAGGTGTTCACATCCACGCGATAGTCGATACTGGAGAACAGACACTTCGCCGTGCGGGTGGTGTGTTTAACGAGGTATTTGCGGTTCTTGTCCAGTGGCGCTTCCGACAACCAGCACATCATGGCTTCAAATGCCTTCTCAACTTTAGGTGGGTTCGCACTCGCTTTGACGAACATATCGCCGCGCGAGATATCGATCTCGTCTGCCAAGGTGATGGTGACGGATTGTGGTGCGAAAGCAGTCTGCAGCTTGCCGTCGTAAGTGACGATCTCTTTGACTTTGGTGCTACGGCCCGATGGCAGGATGGTGACTTCATCGCCCACCGATACCTCACCCGCTTCGATACGCCCCGCAAAACCACGGAAGTCGTGATGCTCTTCGCTCTGCGGACGGCACACCCACTGCACAGGGAAGCGGAAGTCTGTGGTGTTCACATCGTGGTCAATCTCGACCTTCTCCAGAAGTTCGAGCAATGCAGGACCTTTGTACCAAGCCAGATTATCTCCACGATCGACGACCATATCGCCGACCAAGGCGGACATCGGGATGCAGGTCACGTCATGTAGATTCAGTTGTGCAGCGAATGCCTTGTACTCGGCAACGATCTCGTCGAAGCGTGCTTGCGAGTAGTCCACCATGTCCATCTTGTTCACGGCCAACACGATGTGCGGCACGCCGACCAGACTAGCGAGATAGGTGTGGCGACGCGTCTGCGTCAGCACCCCTCTGCGTGCATCGATAAGGATGACCACAAGGTTGGCAGTGGAAGCCGCTGTCACCATGTTGCGGGTGTATTGCTCATGACCGGGTGTGTCGCCGATGATGAATTTGCGCTTGGGCGTGGCGAAGTAGCGATAGGCTACGTCGATGGTGATGCCCTGCTCGCGCTCGGCTTGCAGACCATCCGTCAACAAAGACAGATCGACCGCCCCCATGCCGCGCTTCTCGCTGGTTTTGGAGATGGCCGAGAACTGGTCTTCGAAGATGGACTTCGAGTCGTGCAGCAAACGTCCGATGAGTGTGCTCTTGCCGTCATCGACAGAGCCTGCGGTGATAAAACGAAGTAGTTGTGTGGTGGTGTTCATGTTTATTCCTCAAATCTTTCAGCTTCGTCATTCCGGCGTAGACCGGAATCCAGCGGTTTTATTCAATATGCTTTTGGCGTTGCCCCGCTGCGCGGGAAATTGTTTTCTTGCAGGATTCCGGCCTGCGCCGGAATAACGGTTCAGAAGTAACCTTCCTTTTTGCGTAACTCCATCGACGCGTCCGAGGTCTGATCGTCCATGCGCGTCGCGCCGCGTTCGGTGATGCGGGTGCTGGCGGTCTCTTCGATAATTTCATCCACGGTGCGTGCATTAGATTCCACTGGCGCGGTACATGTCACATCGCCCACGGTGCGGAAGCGCACGGTGACCACTTCCACTTTCTCACCAGGTTTGGGTTGAACCAAATCCGAAATCGGCACTAGCATTCCATTGCGACGAATCACTTCGCGTTCATGCGCGTAGTAAATGCTCGGGATGTAAAGTTTTTCGCGCCCGATGTATTGCCAGATATCCATCTCGGTCCAGTTGCTGATGGGGAACACACGGATGTTCTCGCCGTTATGCACGCGGGTGTTGTAGGTGTCCCACAACTCTGGGCGTTGATTTTTAGGGTCCCACTGACCGAACTCATCGCGGAAGGAGAAGATGCGTTCCTTGGCACGTGCCTTTTCTTCATCGCGGCGGGCACCGCCCATGCAGGCATCGAATCCAAACTCGGCGATGGTCTCTAGCAAGGTCACGGATTGGAAGGGGTTGCGCGGTTTGCTCTCGTCTTTGATGACGATGGTGCCGCGCTTGATGGAGCCTTCCAACGAACGCACGATGAGGCGCTCTCCCAAGTCGGCTGCTAATTTATCGCGTGTCGCAATCACTTCTGGAAAGTTATGCTCGGTGTCAATGTGTACCAGCGGGAACGGGAATTTCGCTGGGCGAAATGCCTTCTCTGCTAAACGCAACATGACAATGGAGTCTTTACCGCCCGAGAACAGCAAAGCTGGATTTTTACATTCCGCCGCGACCTCGCGCATGATGTGGATGGATTCGCTTTCGAGTACATCCAAATGGGATAGGGTGTGTATGCTCATTATTTATCTCTCTAACTGTGTAATTATTTTGCGACGAACTTCAATATCGAACTTTTGCCAACTTGCAGACCGCATTATTTATTCAGCTTCAGTTTTGGCTTCGACTAACGCCGCGCTTCGCACGACATAAGTCTTTGCCGAAACCCAGAAAAGAAACGGGCTACGCCCGTTTCGGAATGCGGCTTGCCACATGCAATCCACATTCCTTGTTCTCTAGGTTTTCCCACCACCAACGTCCGGCGCGGATATCTTCACCAGGAGTGATGGCACGCGTACATGGCGCACAACCGATGCTGGGGTAGAACTGATCGTGGAGCGCATTATACGGAACGTCGTTCGCTTTGATGTATTCCCATACTTCCGCGTCCGTCCAATCCAGCAAGGGGTTGAACTTCTGCAAGCCATGATCCACATCGAACGACGACACTTCCAAACTGCCGCGCGTCACTGCTTGTTCACGCCGCATGCCGGTGATCCATGCCTTCTTGCCTGCCAAAGCACGTTTCAACGGTTGAACCTTGCGCACATTGCAGCAGGCTTTGCGATTTTCCACACTGTCGTAAAAGCCGTTCACACCGTGCTGCGCCACATACGTTTCGACTTGCGTCGCGTCGGGGTAGAACACCTGCAGGGGCACGCTATAACGTTCGCGCACCTTTTGTATCAAGTCGTAGGTCTCTTGCGGCAGACGCCCTGTATCTAGGCTGAATAGGCTGATGTCGGGTTGATTCTTGGCGATGAGGTCGGTCAGCACCATGTCCTCTGCGCCTAAGCTGTTGGCGAACGTCACTGGGGCGAACTCACGCGCAGCCTGTTGCAACACGGCGATGGTCTGTGCGATCTTGGTTTGCATGTCACTCATCATCAAGCTCCTCGTTGCACACGACGGAAGAGGGGCTGTGCCTCGTCGGTCGATGCTTGGTAGGTGATAGAAAAATCCTTGAGACTCTTCAATGCCTCGTGGATGTCTTTGTCGGCGCGCACCGCGAAGGCATCAAAACCCGCACGTTGCATATAGAACAACTGGTCACGTAGCACGTCACCGATGGCGCGCAACTCACCGCGATAACCTGAACGTTCACGCAGACGATAGGCGATGGTGTAACCGCGTCCGTCGCCGAACTTGGGGAAGTCCACCCCGATGACGGAGAACTTCGCCACATGGTCTTGCAAGTCTTCCACGCGTTCGTCGCTGGCGAACCACACGCCGATATCGGCACGATGTAGCAGGACAGTTTGTTGCGCCAACCAGACTTTCAGTGGCACGAGTGTCTTACCGACAGGGACGGTGACCGTCTCTGCGGTGTCGCCCTCTTGCAAGCGCAACACGCTCCAGTCGTCATTCACGACAGTGCTGTTTTTGATGATCTGTTTAGTGGTGGTCATCAGAACCTCGGCGAATAGAGTGGTGTGTCATAAGGTGTACCTTGCGCCATCAACTCGTAGTCTGGCATCAGCAGCTTGGCTTCTTCCGGCACGGGCGTGGCATACACAAATTCTTTGAACGGATCAGGACCGACACGACGCAGCGTGTCGATGAAGCGTTCGCCTTCGTCACGCTTAGCGACATACACCTGCAGCAGCCGCGAGATGACTTCAGGGATCTGCGCAAAGGAGAACGAGCGCCCGATGACCTTGCCGATATTGGCAGGTGAACCTTTGTTACCACCGATGGTGATCTGATACCACTCCTCGCCGGATTTATCCACGCCGAGGATGCCGATATGGCCTACGTGATGGTGGCCGCAAGCATTGATACAGCCAGAGATGTTCAGATCGACATCTCCGATGTCATGCAAGTAATCAAGATCGTCGAAGCGCTCATCGATGGCTTTTGCCAACGTGATTGAACGCGCATTCGCCAAGGTGCAATAGTCGCCACCGGGGCAGCAGATGATGTCGGTGAGCAACCCGATGTTCGGCGTCGCCAAGCCACTCGCTTTAGCGGCTTCCCACAGCGCGAACAGATCAGCTTGTTTGACGTCTGCCAGCACCAGATTCTGCATGTGGGTGATGCGCAGTTCGCCGAAGCTGTATTTGTCTGAGAGTGCGGCGACCGCATCCATCTGCGCGTCTGTCGCATCACCGGGTGCGATGCCTGCATTCTTCAAGGACAACACGACTGATGCGTAACCAGCGACCTTGTGTGGTTTGACGTTACGCGCAACCCAGTTGCTGAATGCTTTGTTGTCGGATGGCAAAATCACGTCAGTCAGTTTTTCGTAGGCTGGCGCGATGAAGCAGGCTGCGACACGTTCCAACTCGGCTTGGGTAACGGTGCAAGGGCCATCTTTGGTGAACTTCCAATCCTCTTCCACCTGACGACGGAACTCGTCGATGCCGATGGCGTTCACCAATATCTTGATGCGCGCCTTGTACAGATTGTCACGGCGACCATATTCGTTGAACACACGCACGATGGATTCCGAATAAGTCAGGATGTGCTGCCACGGGATGAAGGCAGCGATCTCAGTGCCGATGAAGGGCGTGCGCCCCAAGCCACCACCGACCAAAACACGGAAACCGACCTCGCCCTGCTCGTTCCTCACCGCTTGCATCCCGACGTCATTGACGGCGATGGCTGCTCGATCCGTGGTCGCCCCCGTGATGGAGAATTTGAATTTGCGCGGCAGGAAACCGAACTCGGGATGGAAGGTGCTCCATTGACGCAATATCTCGGCGTAGGGACGCGGATCGATGATCTCGTCGCGTGCCACACCAGCGAATTCGTCGCTGGTGGTGTTGCGGATGCAGTTGCCCGAAGTCTGGTTGGCATGCATCTCGACCGTCGCCAAGTCCGCTAGGATGTCGGGCGCGTCTTGCAACTTGAGCCAGTTGAACTGGATGTTCTGGCGCGTGGTGAAGTGTCCATAGCCACGGTCATACTTGCGCGCGATGTGCGCGAACATGCGCATCTGGTCTGAGCTGACCATGCCGTAGGGCACGGCGATACGCATCATGTAGGCATGGATCTGCATGTACAGACCATTCTGCAGACGCAGGATGCGGAACTCGTCTTCTGCCAGCTCACCCGACAAACGGCGACGCACCTGATCACGGAACTGCGCGACGCGTTCTGCGGTGATCTGATGATCGAAGCTATCGTAGCGATACATTATTGATTACCAGAGGAGTAGTTCTTAGAGACTGGCAGCAACTGCGCAGCCGCCAAGGGGAACTTAGCCCCATAGGCCAAGATGTGCGCCACATCGGCGTCTTCATCGTGACGCAAGGCTGCGCCGATGTAAGCATGCTCGCCTTCTTGACCGATGACCACACCGATGCGTCCGCCGCAGCCGTTGAACCAGCTCACTGATTTGGGTTTGTTCTCTTTGTTCGCACTCATAAATACTTTCCAAAAATTCTTAATTCAAGAAATCAGCCACAGAGTTCACAGAGAACACAGAGAAAACCAAACACGATGCCCAACTTCTCTGTGGCCTCTGTGTTCTCTGTGGCAAAAAATGTTTTAATAAAAAACCATCTTCAATCCAATGATGAGCAACATGGTTGCCAACAAAGGACGCAATACTTTTTCTGGCACTTTGGCACTGAGATGACTGCCGATGTAGATACCCGGCAATGACCCCAACAACAGACTACCGAGCAATACTAAATCAACCGTTCCTAATGCCATGTGCCCCATACCCGCCACGGCAGTGAGCGGCACCGCATGCACAATGTCTGTTCCCACCACTTTCACTGCAGGGAAACGCGGATATAAGAACAAGATCGCCACCGTGCCCAACACGCCCGCACCGATGGATGAGATGGTCACAAGCGCACCGACCACCACACCCGTTATCACAGTAGCTGCGGGCAAATGGCGATGATGGATCTCATACACCGTGCCGTCATCGCGACGCGCTATCTTTTTGATCCAGTCCTTCAACAACAGCGCTGCCGCAGTCGCCAACAGCGCCACACTCAACACACTGGTCACCAAACCTCGCAGCGTCTTCTCTTCCAGCGCCAGCACTTTGAGCAAGGTAATGGTGAGAATAGCAGCGGGGATACTGCCCAGCGCCAATAACTTGACCACTTTCCAATCCACCGAGCCTTTGGCGGCATGCACCCAGCCGCCCATGCTCTTGGTGATGGAGGCATACAACAGATCCGTACCCACGGCAGTCGCAGGCGATACGCCGAAAAACAAGACGAGCAGCGGCGTCATCAATGAGCCACCGCCCACGCCGGTCACACCGACGATCAATCCAACCAGAAAACCCGACAGGGTATAGAGCCAATCCACGCGATACTCCTTAAAGAGGCGCGCATTGTAGTCGGCGAGGAATATACTAATAAATACTTTTTTGTTAGAGTTTTATAACCAAATCACATATAAGAGCTCACCATGAATCTACAACAGCTAAGGTATTTGAATGAAATCGTGCGCCGAGGACTGAACATCTCCGATGCCGCTGCCGCGCTGTACACCTCGCAACCCGGTATCAGCAAGCAGATAAAGCTGCTGGAAGAAGAGCTGGGAATCGAGATCTTCGTGCGCAGCGGGAAGCGCCTCGTCGCTTTGACCGAGCCGGGCAAGAGCATCCTTGAGATCGCGCAACGCATCCTGCATGAGTCAGACAATCTGAAGCAGGTAGGTCAAGAGTTCCAAGCTCAAGATAGTGGCCAGCTCATCCTCGCCACCACCCACACCCAAGCACGCTATGTGTTACCGCCCGTGGTGAAACAGTTCATGAAACGCTACCCCAAGGTGAAGCTTGGCTTACATCAGGGCAATCCTTCTCAGATTGCCGAACAGGTGCTGCATCGTGAGGCGGACATCGCGATCGCGTCGGAGAGCATCATGCTGGTGGAAGGTCTGGTCTCCCTTCCCTGCTTCGAGTGGCACCATTGCGTGGTGGTTCCGCCCAAACATCCGCTACTCGATGTGAAGAAGCTGACACTGGCGAAGTTGGCAGAATATCCCATCATCACTTACGACCATGCCTTCAGCGGCAGAAGCAAGATAGACGATGCTTTCGCAGCGGCCAAAGTCGAGCCGAACATCGCACTCACCGCCATCGATGCCGATGTGATCAAGACTTATGTGGAATTGGGATTGGGCGTCGGCATCCTTGCCGAACTGGCCTTCATCCCAGAGCGTGACCGTCATTTGCGCAAGCTAGAGGCGGGGCATCTATTCAAACCCACGACCACCTACCTCGCCCTGCGCAAAAACGAATATCTGCGTAGCTATACTTACGACCTCATCGAACTGTTCGCGCCGCACCTGACGCGTGCCGTCGTCGAAAAAGCCATGCACGTGAATCAATAGGACAACACATGAACGAGACCATCGAACTCCAGCCTAAGTACCGCAGTTCAGTGGCTATTAAGTCATAGCCCCGCATCAGCAAACAGAACAAATTGCCGGGGAATAGCTCGGGGCAAGATATTCATTCTCAATGGGAAATGTTTTGTCGAATTGGCAGAACCAAGTGAGCTAATCGACGAAGTGGCAGGGCGCATATTGCTGAATGCAATTTGAAGCCGGCACAACACGCCTTGCCATGCGCAAAAACCAATATCTGCGCGGCTTTGCTTACCATTTCATCGAATTGTTTTCACTTCACCTCTCCCGCGAATGGGTGAGCAAGGCGTTACATCAAAGCGTGCAAGATGACCGCTAAAGAAAGGTGAGGTAACAAGCTAGCCAGCGAATTTCTTAAAGACAACCACCGCATTACGCCCTCCAAACCCAAAAGAATTGCTCATCGCGACATTCACTTTTCTATGCATAGCAACATCCAATGTCAAATTAATACCTTCGGGTATTTGTGAATCTAGCTGGCGAACATTGATAGTAGGAGGTATGCAATCGTGCGCAATGGATTGAACACAGGCAATTGCTTCAATTGCACCTGCCGCCCCTAACAAGTGTCCAGTCATGGATTTGGTTGCGCTGATATTTATATTCCGCACATGATTTCCAAACACGGCATGAATTGCCTTTAACTCGTTAATATCGCCATCGAGTGTAGAGGTCGCATGAGCATTGATGTAATCAACCTCATCAAGCTGAATGTTGGACGACTTAAGCGCACGCTGAATGGCCAAACTGACTCCCACCCCATGGGGATGAGTAGCCGTCATGTGGTAGGCATCTGACGACATACCTGCGCCAATAATCTCTGCATAAACTGTGGCACCTCGATTTTGTGCGTGCTCTAACGACTCAATCACAAATGCCCCCGCGCCTTCACCCAACACAAATCCGTCTCGTTCAAAGTCATAAGGACGCGATGCCGTGTGTGGTGAATCATTGCGTATCGACAATCCTTTCATGGCATTTAGACTGCTCATCACCCCTTTAGCAATGGGCGCTTCCGATGCGCCAGCAACCATGACTTCAGCTTGCCCACATCGTATGTAATTAAAAACATCCATCAGCACAGTATTCGACGTTGCGCATGCGGACGCTATCGCAAAATTCATCCCCCGAAAACCATACTTACGGGCAATCCAACCCGAGGTGCTATCCAAAGAAATTTTAGGGACGAAGAATGGGCTAAAGCGAGTTCCTCTACCGTAAGCGAGCATTTGCTCTTCAAAAGTAGTAACACCCCCTACCGCCGTTCCCCATATCACGCCCACTTCATCAAGCACACACTCACTCGCCAGCAATTTTGAGGCTTTCAGCGCTTCATCCACCGCCGCCATCGCATAGTGAGTCACTCGATCTGCTTTTTTTGCCTCTTTGGAATCAAGATAATTTTCCACATCAAAATTTTTTACTTCGCACGCAAACTGTGTCGCCGCTTGAGTCGCATCAAAATACGAAATCGACGCCGCACCAGAACGCCCTGCAACCAGCCCCGCCCAAAATGTTTCCACATCATTGCCCAAGGGCGTAATCGCCCCCATTCCTGTAATTACAACACGTCTCACGCCACGCCCTCCAACACTCAATAACGGTCTTTTCTAAACTTTATATCACTACCCAATGCCCATCTCTAGGCGCTCACACAAGAATAGCATGCACAGGCAACACGCTCTCTTCCTGCGGGACCTTTTGAATAGTTAACAATCATCTTTATAGCTCATTTATTATTTTCACAAACAACGCAAACAATAAGTTGGGTTAATATCCCGCGCAATCTAATCAACTTTTTTCGCGCAATGAACGAACCTGAACAAAATGCCGTCCTCGCCCTGCAACTTAAACACTTGTTTGAGTCAAGTAAAACGACGGTCACCATTAGCGTGATTCTCGCGGGGATTGTCGCCATCATTCAAAACACAGGTGCTCATCCCGCGTTGGTATGGTTATGGGCAGTCGGCATTCTGTTGATTTCAATCACGCGTCTGTGGTTCATTGCGCAATTTCAAAAAAACCCCACCCAACATACGCGCCTCAATCGTAAGCGCTTATTCACCTTTCGCTTGCTCGTATTGAGCGCTGGATTGTTATGGGGATCGACAGGTGTGTGGCTGTACACCTCACATAACCCGCAACAGTTACTCTTTTTAATTTTCGTTTTAGCGGGGTTAAGTTCAGGAGCCATTCTGGGTAATGCAGCAGACCGTGTCAGCGGTTATCTTTTTTCACTCGCAGCCCTGCTCCCCCTTATTGCGTCGCTATTGCTAGATGGCTCTCATATCGCCATTTCAATGGGGATTGCAGCAAGCTTATATTTGGGCTTTATTTTATTTTCTGTGCGTCTGCTTAACCGCACCATCACCAGTAACATCCGCTTATTGCTTGACTCCGAACGCCATGCCAACGAAATCAATCAGCGTGAAGCGCGCTACCGCATGTTGGTAGATACCAGTAGCGAGTGCATTTTTGTGGCGCAAGGCGAACACATTCAATTTTGCAATGCGCAAACGGCGAAAGTTTCAGGATTTAGCGAAGAAGAACTTTTAGCGCGCCCCTTCATTGAATTCATCCATACCGATGACCGCTCCATCATGTTGGGCAACTACCGCCGCCGCTTGAATAATGAAGCGATTCCTCCCTATCAGGTGCGCCTAAAAACCAAGCATGACGGATTCAAGTGGGTGAGTGTAAGTGGTGCAAACATTGTTTGGAACGACGCCCCAGCTATCCTTAATTTTTTAGCCGACATTAACGCCATCAAACTTTCCGAAGTGGCCTTACAGGCCAGCAACCAGCGCTTTGCTGCCTTACTAAAAGCGATGCCCGACTTGCTTTTCGAGCTGGATATCAATGGCCGTTATCTGAATCAATGGGGTACGCGAGATGACTTACTCGCGGCCACTCGTTCTAAACTGATTGGCAAAACATTGCAGGATGTGATGCCCGCCGAGGCCGCCATAGAAGGCATGCACGCCCTGCAAGAGGCCGATAAAACAGGCCATTCTTTCGGGCATCAAATTACCCTGCCGTTAACGCATGGAAAACATTGCTTCGAGCTATCCGTGGCAAAGCAACCCGCCACGGGCAGCCATGAAACAAGCTTCATTGTGTTATCACACGACATTACGCCACGTAAAAAATTGGATGCTGAATTACAACAGCAACTGCGCTTTGCGCATGGCTTGAATCAAATTGCGAAAGCAGTAACTGACTACGACGACACGCATCAAATTTTGGAACGTGTCGCACACACGGTAGGCGAAGTGCTCAATGCTGACCGCGCCCTCATCTACAACATTGATTTTGATTCGCATCAGGTGGTTGGTCTATGTGAATACCTCAACCCACAACATCCTGACATTACACCCACCCTAGCAACCTACCCGCTAGATGTATTTATTGGCGCAGCTAGCGAAGCGCGACACACACATTCTTGGCTCGACAGTCACCATGACAAAATCAATCCACATCTCATCGCGGATGGTTCGGGCGTGATTTTGCATCAGCATATGAACATTCAATACGTGTTCTGGTATCCCTTCGCTTTCCGCACCAACAGCTATTACACCCTCGCCTTAAACCATCTGTACTCGAACGAAGCCTACTCACCTAAAATCATTGAATTCCTAGATTCGGCGAGTCAGTTGGTCGCGGTTGCGTTGGAGAAAATTCGCTTATTAGCTGAACACAAACAGCTATCCAACTTTGACGCTTTGACGCATCTGCCTAATCGCCGCATGCTGACCACGCGCTTGCAACAGACACTCGCTGCCAGCAGCCGCACCCACAAGCTAGGCGCTTTGCTATTCATTGATTTGGATCACTTCAAAGTAATCAACGATACGCTCGGGCATGCCATTGGTGACCTGTTACTCCAACAAGCTGCGGCACGCCTCACTAGCTGTGTACGTGAAGAGGACACCGTGGCGCGTTTGGGCGGTGATGAGTTTGTGGTGTTGCTGGAAGGCTTGCATGAAAACCAAACTGACGCCGCCCTCCAAACCGAAGCAGTGGCGAGACAAATTCTCGCTGCGTTGAGCAAACCGTATCAGCTTGACGCCCATGAGTATCGCAATACTTTAAGCATAGGTGCGACCTTGTTTGGCGAACAACCTGCCACCATAGATACCCTGTTCAAACAAGCCGACATTGCGATGTATCACGTGAAAAATGCGGGACGTAATGACTTCCACTTTTTTGATCCCGAAATGCAACGCAAAATTGAAGCGAAAAATGTACTCGAAAAAGAGCTACGCATTGCGTTGCTCAAAAACCAATTCGAATTGCATTATCAAATTCAAGTGAATAATGAGCTAAAGCCCATCGGCGTGGAAGCCCTGATTCGTTGGATACATCCACAGCTCGGCATGATTACCCCGCTTGAATTTATTCCATTAGCAGAAGAAACTGGGCTGATTGAGCCCATTGGCTTATGGGTGCTGGACACAGCCTGCGCACAGCTACATGCATGGCAACAAAATGAACGCACACGAAGCTGGGTAATGGCAGTCAATGTGTGTGCAAAGCAATTTAATCACCCCGATTTTGTAGCGCAAGTACGCACTTTGTTGCAGCGTCATCAAACTCAATCTGGGACGCTAAAACTAGAGTTAACCGAAAGCATGCTGTTTGAACACGTGGATGCCACGGTGCTCAAAATGAAGCAACTGCAAGCCATGGGCGTGCGCTTCTCCCTCGATGATTTCGGCACGGGCTATTCTTCTCTGCAATACCTAAAACGTTTGCCTCTCGACCAACTCAAAATCGACCAATCTTTTGTACGCGACCTAGAAGCGATTGTCAGCGACAAAACCATTGTGCATACCATCATCGCCATGGCGAAAAGCTTACAGCTAGAGGTCATCGCGGAAGGCGTAGAAACACCCGAACAAAAACAAATCCTGCTCGAAAAAGGCTGCGTTAATTTTCAGGGGTATTTGTTTGGTAGACCGATGCCGATTGTGCAGCTTGAGCAGGAATGGCTGACGCAATAAATCTACTCCTCAAAATCACTCGCAGCGATTTTTAAGGTGAATCAGTCTCGCATGAACATCCCGCCGCGCTGTATTCTGCCAAGCACGCCTGAATTTCACCCCAAGAAGGACGCACCTCGGGGTTAACGTGCAGGCAGCGTTGTTGCAAGGCTTGCAGCAGCGCATCCTTGGCATCACAACATTGCAACAACTCTTCGAGTAAACACCCAAACGCGCGCACTTCAATTTTTTGCAGACGCATCACTGTGACGACATCGTCAGGCGGCAAAAATGACGCTGCGCCAAAGTCGCCCAATAAACATTCACCCGTCACATTCCACAAAATGTTGTGCGCGTATAAATCGCCATGCAGCACGCCGCGTGTGTGCAAGTGTTGCGCTGCCTGCGCGATGCCCTGTGCGATGCGCAAGGCCACCGCCAAACTAAAACGCGTGCTAGGTGCATACACATCGCGGGTGCAAGTTTGCAAACTGGGTGGATTGGCAAGAGTCACAAATTCAGATGCGATGAGCGACATCACCAAGCCCAATTCGCCCTCGGGATGGGCGCTAATTTTTCCATGAATCGGAATCAAATGAGGATGTTCGCCTGCGGCAATACATGCGGCTTTTTCGCTACGTGGCAAGCCGTCACTGGTGAGCGCGCCTTTGAATAATTTTACCGCGACCGGATGATTCCCTTGCTCGGACCGGCGATGCGCGCGGTAGATGATGCCCGATGCGCCCTGCCCCAACACCTGTTGTAGCTTAAGCGAGTGCCAATCAATATGCGGAATAAGTCGCCCCTGCATGGCCGCACGCTCCCACGCATCACTAAACGGATTGCCTGCGTACGCTAGCCACGATAAGTTAGGCAAAGCCCATAAAAAATCAGGCAAGTGCTTCAGCTGATTGGCGGCAATGCGAAGCAATTCCAGTCTGCTGCAACCCGCCAATTCGTCGGGGAGTGCCTGCAAACGATTACCTGCAAGCATGAGTTTTTGTAGCTGCGTACATTGCCCTAGCTGCGCAGGCAACAACGTCAATTGATTGTCCGTCAAAATCAACCAGCGCAATTTTGGCGGCAATGCGGCGGCGGGAAGGTGTTGAATTTGATTTGCCTTAAAACCAATCATTTCCAAATTAGCGCACTGACCTAATACCTCTGGCAGGTGCGTGAAGCAATTATCCGAGCAAAAGAGGATGCGCAATTTATGCAGACGCGGCAGATCTGATGGCAGGCTAGACAGCTGATTCCCCGATAGATTAAGAATTTCTAATGAATCGGCGAGGGTGAAAATCTCGTGCGGAAATTGCGTAAGACCGGCGGCTAAATCAAGGCGCGTGATGCCCGCCAATTGACCTGTTTGCAGTGCGTGGAGCGTGTGCATATGTGCGTTTTCACAGACTACGTTTGGAAAAATCGCGCGGACGGAAGCCCAGTGCAAATAACACTGAAAAATACACGGCGATACCCACCCCCACTAATCCTGACAAATGCACCACACGCGACCAGCCTGTTGCCTCTAACCAGAGTTGCTGACTACCCATGCCAAACCATAGTGCCGCGCCCATCGCGCTCACAGCCATCAAAATTTTGAGGAAAAATTTTAACCAGCCCGCTTCAGCGTGATACACCCCTTTCTTGCGCAGCAAATAAAACAAAATGCCTGAGTTAAAACACGCACCCAAGCCAATCGACAACGCCAAACCTGCATGATCCCAGTCCAACCCTTTCACAAAAATCAGGTTCATTAGCTGAGTGAGAATGAGAGTGAGGATGCCAATTTTCACAGGGGTTTTGATGTCTTGTTTGGCGTAGAAAGCGGGCGCGAGAATTTTTACCAATAGGATGCCCACCAAGCCCACGCTGTAGCCAATCAAGGCATAGCTGGTCATCACCACATCATGCGCGGTGAATGCGCCTCGTTGAAAAAAAGTGGACAACAGCGGCACGGCCAACAAGCCCAATGCCAGTGCAGCAGGCAACGCGAGCATGACGGTGAGACGCAAACCCCAATCCAGTAGCCTGGAATACTCAACGTGGTCGCCACTGGCAAAACATTTAGATAAGGAGGGCAGCAAAATTGTCGCCAGTGCCGCCCCCAGCAAACCCGACGGAAATTCCATCAAGCGGTCGGCGTAATACAACCACGACACGCTGCCCACCACAAAGAACGAGGCGATGATGGTGTTAAGGATGAGGCTGATTTGACTAATCGACACACCAAATAGAGCCGGCCCCATTTGCTTGATGACGCGCCACATCCCCGCATCTTTGAAATTCAGGCGGAATGTCGGCAGCATGCCAATTTTTTTCAAGAACGGCAGCTGAAAAGCCAGTTGCACAAAGCCCGCGATAAACCACGCCCAAGCCAAACCGATGATGGGTTGCTCGAAATAAGGCGTGAGCCACAACGCCCCCCCAATTAAACAAATGTTCAACAAAATGGGCGCAAAGGCGGGCACCCAGAATTTGTTGTAGGTATTGAGAATACCTGCGGCCACCGCGACTAAAGAGATAAAGAAAATGTAGGGCGAGGTGATGCGTAACATGTGTACCGTCAAATCAAACTTAACGGGGTCTTTGATGAAGCCAGGCGCGGTGAGATAAATAATAAGGGGCGCAGCTAGAATGCCGATTAAGGTCACCACAAACAAAATTAAAGCCAGCATGCTGGTCACATGATCGACCAGTAATTTGGTTTCGGCAGCATCCCGTTTCTGTTTGTATTCACCGAAGATGGGCACGAAGGCTTGCGAAAATGCCCCTTCCGCAAACATACGACGCAACAAATTGGGCAGGCGCGTGGCTAATACATAAGCATCGTTGACGATGCCTGCACCAAACATGCCCGCAATAATCACGTCGCGCACGAAAGCCAAGATGCGCGACACCAGCGTCAAACCGCTGATGGTGGCAAGCGCTTTAAGTAAATTCATGGGAAGCGTGACGCGGGATTAAGCACTACCAAGCGTTGTTTTCGCCAGTACGTCTATCCATATGAATGGTGGGGAAGAGACCCGTTGCACCCACTTGTTCGCGATTGCGTCCTGCGCGCACTTTTAGGTTGTTGGCAATAATAAATTGCTTAACCAACTCGAAACCTTTGGGGTCGGCTTTTTCCAAAGAAAAACGCACCACCACACAGGGCAAGCCACCAATCAACATCGGACGCACATATGAGGAATACATGATGCGGCCGTCTTTGCCCGTGGTGGAGAGCATGTCACTCAAACGCTCACCCCAATTGGAAGGGCGAAAAGTTTCACCGTCTTTAGTCACGCCTTGAATCACGAATTCAGCCAATTCGGGCGTGCGTTTAATGTTATCTGGCATTCTGTTTATTCCTCGAAATACTCGAAATTCCTAAAATTGAAGCGGGCGGATTGTAGCATCGGCATGCACCCGTAAAGCAAGCGCTCATCCTCCAGCCGAACGAGCACTCACATGAGGTATGCAGTCTGTCATCTAAGCCAGTGCACCATACGTTAATCGCCCGCAACACTCCGTTGGCTCATTTAGATAGAGGATTAACGTATGCAAAATGTTTGGCTGTGGTTACTTAAAGCGAATCAATCTACCAAGCGATTCTCCAGCTTATCCCTTCTCGAATTAAGCATCATCGCCCTGATTTTGGGCATCTTGGCGGGTTAATAGGCCACTTTCATTGCGTAATTTAAGGGAAGCAAACAATGGGTTGCCAAATTCAAAGAGCCTCCCTATAATGCGCGCCTTTCTAGAAAGCCGAATCTCAAGGAGTCACCATGGCAAACACAGCACAAGCCAAGAAGCGCGCAAAACAAGCCGTTAAACAGCACGCACACAACACAACATTACGTTCTCAATTGCGCACTGCAATTAAGAAAGTCATCAAAGCCATCGACGCAGGCGATAAAGCCGCTGCACAAGCCGTGTTCAGCGCTTCGACTAGCGTGGTTGACTCCATTGCTGACAAGAAAATCATCCATAAGAACAAAGCAGCTCGCCATAAGAGCCGCTTGTCCGCCGCTATCAAGGCGATGGCCTGATTTATCGCAGGCATTAAAAACTGCGACAAAAGGCCGACGATGCTGTCGGCCTTTTTTGCTTTTTGTTTCTCCGCTTTTAAGATGTAACAAAAGGCCCATCAACCATTGAACGCGCGCCATTTGAGGTGCGGATTTGGATGGTTCGAGTGGTCTGAAATCGAAAGGTTTGCTATGTCCCATGTGATGAACACTTACGCGCGTCAACCCGTTACCTTTACTCATGGTGAAGGCGCTTGGCTGTTTGATGCTGCTGGAAAACGCTATCTAGATGGCTTATCGGGCGTCGCGGTGAACACGTTGGGGCATGCGCATCCGCGCTTCACCGCTGCACTTAAAACTCAAATAGACAGTCTGATTCACTGCTCTAACATCTATCAAATTGAAAAGCAGGAAGCATTGGCCGATAAGCTATGCGCGCTTTCTGCCATGCAGGAAGTGTTTTTCTGCAACTCGGGTTGTGAAGCCAATGAAGCCGCCATTAAGTTAGCGCGCATGTTTGCGTATCAGCGCGAAATTGAAAATCCTTGCATCATCGTGATGGAAAAATCTTTCCATGGGCGCACCCTCGCCACCCTTTCGGCCACTGGTAATCGTAAAGTTCAAGTGGGCTTTGAGCCGCTGGTGAGTGGTTTTGTGCGTGTGCCTTACAACGATTTAGCTGCGGTTCGCCAAGTGGCGCAACACAACAACAATGTGGTGGCCGTGTTGGTCGAGCCGATTCAAGGCGAAGGCGGCATTCGCACATTGGACATTGAATATCTGCAACAACTACGCTCGCTGTGTGATGAACAAAACTGGCTGTTGATGTTGGACGAGGTGCAATGCGGCATTGGGCGCACGGGAAAATGGTTTGGCTTTCAACACGCAGGCATTCAACCCGATGTGATGACTTTGGCTAAAGGACTAGGTTCTGGCGTGCCAATTGGCGCGTGTTTAGCGGCAGGTAAAGCGGTAGGTGTGTTTGGCCCTGGCAATCACGGCTCTACCTTTGGCGGCAATCCGCTCGCCTGCACCGCAGGGCTGACCACGCTCAACATCATCGAGCAAGATAAATTGATGGCGCATGCCGCACAGGTTGGCGATTTCATTCAAGCCGCGCTCACCGCACAATTAAAAGACGTGGCAGGCGTTGTCGAAATTCGCGGTCAAGGTCTGATGCTGGGCATCGAGCTGCATAAGCCGTGCGGCGAATTAGTCAAACAAGCGCTGGCTCAAGGCCTTTTAATTAACGTGACTGCGGATAATGTGGTGCGTTTGTTGCCGCCGCTCATTCTGTCGCAAGCTGAAGCACAACAGCTGGTAGACACACTCACGCCGCTCATTAAAGACTTTTTGCAAGCCTAAATTGGAAACCCATCATGGCCGCGCCCATCAAACATTTTCTGCAATTCAAAGACCTGAGCCGCGAAGAGCTTGAATACCTGTTCGAGCGTACCCGCATCATCAAACAGAAATTCAAGTCGTATCAGCAATACTGGCCTTTGACCGACCGCACCTTGGTGATGATCTTCGAGAAGGCAAGTACGCGCACACGTTTGTCTTTTGAGGCAGGCATACAACAACTCGGCGGTTCGGCCATCTATCTGAACACGCGCGACTCGCAACTGGGCCGTGGCGAACCTGTGGAAGACGCAGGGCAAGTCATCTCACGCATGAGCGACCTCGTGATGATCCGCACCTTTGAGCAGAGCATCATCGAGCGCTTCGCTGCGCATTCGCGCGTACCCGTCATCAATGGCTTAACCAACGAATATCACCCCTGCCAGATCCTCGCCGATATCTACACCTTTATCGAACAACGCGGCAGCATCCAAGGCAAGACGGTCGCCTGGATCGGCGACTCCAACAATATGTGCAACACATGGTTGCAGGCCGCAGAAATTCTCGACTTCAATGTCCACGTTTCCACTCCACCCGGCTATGAAGTCGAACCTGAGCGCGCTGGCTTGTACGGACATGAGCACTACGAAGAATTCAAGGATCCGATGGAGGCCGCAAAAGGTGCGGATTTGGTGACCACCGACGTGTGGACTTCAATGGGATGGGAAGCCGAGAACGAAGAGCGTCTGAAGGACTTTGCTGATTGGCAAGTCGATGCTGAGATGATGGGCGTTGCTGCTAAAGATGCGTTATTCATGCACTGCCTACCTGCACATCGCGGTGAAGAAGTCTCTGCAGAAGTCATCGACGGCAAACAATCTGTGGTGTGGGATGAAGCAGAGAACAGACTGCACGTACAAAAAGCCCTGATGGAATACCTACTGCTCGGAAAGGTCGCATGATGCGCATCGCACCTCGATTCATACCACTTTTGTTCCCATTCTTCATGTCGCTGGTGATGGCTTTCATCATGACCGCCTTCATCACTTGGATGAACACTGGCTTGGCCGATGGTTATGTAGGGCGCTGGATGTATTCCTTCGTCTTCGCGTGGCCCCTCGCTATGGCTTGTATCGTGCTGTTCGCCAATCGTATTCGCGGCTTCATCGGCAAGCTCACCGCTCAATAAATCTATCTCATAGGAAATCAACATGTCTGACATCAAAAAAGCCGTTCTCGCCTACTCTGGTGGACTCGATACCTCTGTTATCTTGAAGTGGCTGCAAGACACTTATCAATGCGAAGTGGTGACTTTTACTGCTGACGTGGGTCAAGGCGAGGAGTTAGAACCCGCTCGCGCCAAAGCATTAAAGATGGGCATCGCAGCAGACAACATCTACATCGATGACCTGCGCGAAGAGTTCGTGCGCGATTTCGTGTTCCCCATGTTCCGCGCTAACACAGTGTACGAAGGCGAATACCTGCTGGGTACGTCCATCGCACGCCCACTTATCGCCAAACGCCTGATCGAGATCGCGGCCATGACGAATTCCCAAGCCATCTCACACGGCGCAACCGGCAAGGGTAATGACCAAGTGCGTTTTGAACTGGGTGCATATGCGCTCAACCCTAACATCAAAGTGATCGCACCTTGGCGTGAATGGGATCTGTTGTCGCGCGAAAAGCTGATGGCCTATGCCGAAAAGCACGGTATTCCCGTCGAGATGAAACACAAACAAGGTGGCTCGCCTTACTCTATGGATGCGAACCTGCTACACATCTCCTACGAAGGTCGCCATCTGGAAGACCCAGCAGCCGAAGCCGAAGAGAGCATGTGGCGTTGGACCGTGTCGCCCGAGAAGGCGCCTGATGCGGCCGAGTACCTCGACCTCGAGTACGTCAAAGGCGACATCGTTGCGCTGAACGGTACGAAACTATCTCCCGCTCAAGTGTTGGCTAAGCTGAACGAGCTCGGTGGCAAGCACGGTATCGGCCGTCTGGACTTGGTCGAGAACCGTTACGTCGGCATGAAGTCGCGCGGCTGCTACGAGACTCCTGGCGGAACCATCATGTTGAAGGCGCACCGCGCCATCGAATCCATCACGCTGGATCGCGAAGTCGCACACTTGAAGGACGATCTGATGCCACGCTATGCATCCATGATCTACAACGGTTACTGGTGGAGCCCAGAGCGTCTCGCCATCCAAACGCTAATCGATCACACACAAGCCAGTGTGAATGGCTGGGTGCGTGTCAAGTTGTACAAAGGCAATGTCATCGTCGTTGGTCGCGATTCCAAGACAGATTCGCTGTTCGATTCCAGCATCGCCACGTTTGAGGATGACAAAGGCGCTTACGACCAGAAAGATGCAGCGGGCTTCATCAAGCTGAATGCTTTGCGTATGCGTATCGCGGCGAATTTGAAGGGGCGGAAATAATTTGTAGGGTGATGGCGAAAACCAGCGCACCCCAGCACGTTTAAGGTTTCAACCTGCTGGAGTTGCTAACTCACCGCCGCCTATGTGATGTAACTCACCCAGCCTACGGCCAAGCAAACACGGAGGAATTATGATTCACGAACTTAATGGTGACATCCTGTTTAGCCGCGCTAAAGCCATTGTGCAAGGCGTTGCACCGAATGATGACTTTCATCACGGTCTCGCGTTACAACTACGTGAACGCATGCCGGCGATGTACAAAGATTTTCGCCATTTTTGCCAGACACAGCATCCTAAATCAGGTGGCTTATGGACGTGGATGAGTAGCGATGGACGTTACCTCGTCAATCTCTTCACGCAGGATGGCGCTTACGCTCATGGCAGCAAACCCGGCCATGCCACATTAAGCCATGTGAATCATGCTTTGCACGCTTTGCGTGCCTTGGCACAAAAAGAAAAAATTAGCAGCCTCGCGTTACCTCGTCTCGCCTGCGGCATCAACGGGCTAGATTGGGTTGAGGTCAAACCCCTGATTGAGAAACATCTCGGCGATTTGAACATCCCCATTTATCTTTACGTGAATTATCAAAAAGGCGTTAAAGCCAACGAACCCGCAAAATAATTATTTAGAACAAAGGAAATTCAACATGTCAGACAAAATCGCGAACGTCAGCGTCGGTAAAAAATCCAATGTATTCTTCGACGGCAAATGCGTTTCGCATTCCGTATTTTTTGCAGATGGCTCACGCAAAACAGTGGGCGTAGTGCTGCCCAACAGCCAACTCACTTTCAACGTGGGCGTACCTGAATTAATGGAAATTAGCGCGGGCACTTGCCAAGTCAAACTCGCTGGCGAAACCAGCTTCAAGACCTACGCCGCAGGCAGCCACTTCAATGTGGCTGAAAACAGCAGCTTTGACATTCACACAGGCGTAGAGGCAGTGGATTACGTTTGTTCCTTTGGATAATTTCCCCGTCATTCCCACGAAGGCGGGAATCCAGCGGGTTTAACCAAAAGGCATTTTATTAACTGGATTCCCGCCTTCGCGGGAATGACAAAACTAATAGGAGTCCCTATGCCCTCATTCGACATCGTTTCAGAAGTAGAAAAAACTGAAGTTAAGAATGCCATCGAGCAGACGAACAAAGAAGTCAGCACGCGCTTCGATTTCAAAGGTTCAGATGCGCGCGTAGAACAGGCCGAACTTAAATTGACGCTGTGGGCGGATAACGAATTTCAGTTGGAACAAGTGCAAGACATCCTCAATGGCAAACTAACCAAGCGCGGCGTGGACATCAAGTGCATGGAAATCAGCGACAAAGTTGAGAAGGTCAGCGGCAATAAAATTAAACGCGGCTGCGAAGTGAAGACAGGTATCGAAATTGAATTAGCCAAAAAAATCGTCAAGCACCTCAAAGACAGCAAGTTGAAAGTGCAAGCCAGCATACAAGGCGATACCGTGCGCGTCACGGGGAAAAACCGCGATGACTTGCAAGAGGCTATCGCTTTCGTGAAAAAAACCATCACCGATTTCCCGCTGCAATATCAAAACTTTCGCGACTAATCTGCCCATGAAAAAAACCATCTCCGCCCTAGCCAGCGCACTTCTCCTTACACTTTCCAATCACGCACACGCCGCCGATTCGATTTCCTACCCCGCCATGGTGTGGGATGACGTGACCTACGAATTGAGCGCCCCTGCGCGCTGGGAAAAAAGTGACTGGCAACAAGTGGGCTGGGAAAGTTTAGCGGTGCTGGGAACCTTTGCAGTTATCGACAAACCTGTACGTGACTACATGGTGAAACAAGATCAAAACAGCAAGGCTTGGCTGCAAGTTGAAAAGTTTGGACGTGAATATGCAGTGGGCACGATAAGCGTGTTCTTTGTCGCCGGACTGTTGGGCGATGAAACGTCCATGCATGTGACGCAAGATGTGGTGGCGGCCAGCCTTATTTCCAGCGGCATCATCGGTGTTGCCACGAAGACGGTGGTCGGGCGTAGCCGTCCGCTGGCTAATCAAGGAACAAGTCATTTCGCTCCGTTCACCGACATGAATAGTTCTTTCTTCTCGGGGCACGCCACACAGGCTTTTACCTTGGCTGCGGTGATTGCCGATAGCTATGACGCAACATGGATTGACGTAACCGCTTACAGCCTCGCCTCGCTGGCGGCCGTCGCACGCACCTATCACGACAAGCACTTTGCTTCCGACATATTGACGGGCGCGATAGTTGGTACCTTGGTAGGCAAAAGTGTGGTTGCGCATAACAAAGATTTACGCGGCAACACACTGCTCATCACACCTGTCGCATCGTCAAGCATGTTGGGCTTACAAGTCGCAGGAAGCTTCTAATGGCTAGCGTTCTCCTACCGCTGGCGCAAGGTAGTGAAGACCTAGAAGCCATCACCCTGCTCAATATCCTGCGTCGCGCAGGCATTGAAGTGGTGAGCGCCAGCCTAGATGGGCTTGCCATACGCGGCAGTCGCGGCACAGTCATCACGCCTGACACCTCGCTCGATGCGGCGCTTAAGCGCGACTTCGATATGGTGGTGTTACCTGGTGGGCAGCCCGGCACACGCAATCTCAAAGCAGATAAACGCATCATCCAACTAGTGCAAGACATGGCGGCAGCAGGGCATTATGTGTGCGCTATTTGTGCTGCGCCATCCATCTTGGCAAGCGCGGGATTGCTGAATGGCAAGCGTGCCACTTGCTTTCCTGAAGCATTGAATGACTATCCAAAAGTGTTGCTGCAAACGCAGGCAGTTGTTGAAGACGGCAAAATAATTACCTCACGCGGACCGGGAACAGCGATGGATTTTGCTTTGACCTTGGTTGAACGATTAGCCGGAAAAGCCCAACGCGACATCGTAGAAGCCGCTTTAGTCCGCTAATTCTTCACCTTTACTTCAATGACTTAAGACGCCGTTTGCGAAAGACTTCCCAACCCCGTTTTTTTTGGTTAGGATGCGTGCCAATCCGTTGTACATCAAACACACCCTGTACCACCCCCAACTACTAAAAGAGAATTTCACATGAGCGAACACATCCGTTATGTCACCGATGCAACCTTCACCGCAGAGGTGTTGCAATCACCTGTTCCTGTCCTCGTTGATTACTGGGCTGAATGGTGTGGTCCATGCCGCATGATTGCCCCCATCTTGGATGAAGTATCCAAAGAGTACGCAGGCCGCCTACACATTGCCAAAGTGAACGTGGACGAGAACCAAGAAACGCCGCAAAAATATGGCGTGCGCGGCATCCCCACTTTAATGCTGTTCAAGAATGGCAATATCGAAGCGACTAAAGTCGGCGCATTGTCTAAATCACAATTGACCGCGTTCATCGACAGCCACATCTAAACTTTAACGCCGCGCGCCAAACTGCATCGCTTCTTCCTGAAGTGCAAAAAATACAAGATATAAAGCAGTTTGGCGCAGACATTCACGCAGCACTCCCTAACTAATCCGTTTCACGTCACCTCCCCTCCATCAACCTAGCGCTTACGCGCCCATCCTGACTATGCATCTATCCGACCTCAAGACAAAACACATCACCGAATTAGTGGAAATGGCCACCACTAACCAAATTGACAACGCCAACCGCATGCGCAAACAGGATTTGATGTTCGCACTGCTCAAGAGCCATGCGAAAAAAGGCGAGAGTATTTTTGGCGAAGGTACGTTGGAGGTACTGCCCGATGGATTTGGCTTTTTGCGTTCGCCGGACACGTCATACCTAGCCGGCCCGGACGACATTTACGTGAGCCCCAGCCAAGTGCGTCGTTTCAATTTGCACACGGGCGATTCCATTGAAGGTGAAATTCGCACCCCTAAAGAGGGCGAGCGCTATGTCGCGCTAGTTAAAGTAGATCGCGTGAATGGAGAGCCGCCCGAAAACGCCAAGAACAAAATTTTGTTCGAGAATTTAACGCCTCTGTTTCCCACCAAACAAATTTGCCTAGAGCGCGACATTCGTGCTGAAGAAAACATCACCGGTCGCATCATCGACATCGTGGCGCCGATTGGTAAAGGTCAGCGCGGCTTGCTGGTTGCTTCACCTAAATCTGGCAAGACCGTGATGCTGCAACACATCGCACACTCCATCGCCGCCAATAATCCTGATGCCACGCTAATTGTGTTGCTCATTGATGAGCGGCCTGAAGAAGTGACCGAGATGAGTCGCACCGTACGCGGCGAAGTCGTGGCATCCACCTTCGACGAGCCTGCAACACGCCACGTACAAGTCGCCGAAATGGTGTTGGAAAAAGCCAAGCGTTTAGTCGAGCATAAAAAAGATGTGATTATTTTGCTCGACTCCATCACCCGCCTCGCCCGTGCTTACAACACCGTTATTCCTTCCTCTGGCAAAGTGTTGACCGGTGGTGTGGATGCGAATGCTTTGCAACGTCCAAAACGCTTCTTCGGCGCAGCACGCAACATCGAGGAAGGCGGCTCGCTCACTATCATCGCCACGGCATTGGTGGATACCGGCAGCCGCATGGACGATGTGATCTACGAAGAATTTAAGGGTACCGGCAATATGGAGATCCATTTGGATCGCCGTATGGCCGAAAAACGCATCTACCCAGCCATCAACGTCAATCGCTCCGGCACGCGCAAGGAAGAATTGCTCATCAAGCAAGACCTGCTGCAACGTATCTGGGTGTTGCGTAAACTCTTGTATCCAATGGATGAATTGGAAGCGATGGAATTTTTGTTGGACAAGGTAAAAGCCACCAAAAACAACGCCGAATTCTTTGATTCGATGAGACGTTAAGCCCTGAAAAGGAAAAGTAAAAAAGGTTTTGGACGAACGGGGTGGTTTATGTATAATGCGCGCCTTTCGGAAAACCGCATTTAGCGAGGTCGTTATGTACGCAGTAATCAAAACAGGCGGTAAGCAACACCGCGTCATCTTGGGCGAAACACTCAAGGTCGAATCTATCGTTGGCGAAGTTGGCACATCCTTGGTATTGGACAAAGTGTTGATGGTTGGCAATGGTGACAAAATTTCTGTTGGTCAGCCCCTGTTGGCTGGTGCAACTGTTAAAGCGACCATCATCGCTAACGGTCGTCACGACAAGGTAACCATCTTCAAGATGCGCCGTCGTAAGCACTACCAAAAGCATCAAGGTCATCGTCAAAACTTTACCGAAATCCGCATCGACGGCATCTCGGCTTAATTATCAAGGAGCTAGAAAATGGCATCGAAAAAAGGCGGGGGTAGTACCAGTAACGGCCGCGACTCGCACTCGAAACGATTGGGTGTTAAGAGTTACGGCGGCGAATTGATTAGCGCAGGTAGCATCATCGTGCGTCAACGTGGTACAGAATTTCATGCGGGCGACAACGTCGGCATGGGCAAAGATCACACACTGTTTGCCAAGATGACCGGCAAAGTGGTGTTCGCAATCAAAGGCGCGGCTAAACGTAGAACGGTTAGCATCGTCGCTGCTTAAGTAGTTGAGCAGCCAAAACTAGCCCTATCGTAAGGTAGGGCTTTTTTATTTTCAAAATACCGGCAGCATCGTCATTCGTGCAAAGGTAAGAATGACGAAATTGAATTATTGGGTTTGAAACAAAATGAAATTCATCGACGAATCAAAAATTGAAGTCATTGCAGGCGACGGGGGTAACGGCGCAGCAAGTTTTCGTCGTGAAAAATATATTGAAAAAGGCGGCCCGGATGGCGGTGACGGCGGACGCGGCGGTAGTGTCATCGCCATCGCTGATAGCAACATCAACACGCTGGTCGACTTTCGTTTTATGAAAACGCATCGCGCTAAAAATGGCGAGCGTGGTGGCAGCGCGGATTGCTACGGCAAAGGCGCAGACGATGTCTTTCTGCATATGCCTGTGGGCACGGTCATCACCGACATTAACAGCGGACAAGCCCTTGCCGATTTAACCCACGAAGGCCAGCAAGTACTCCTCGCTAAAGGCGGCACAGGCGGGCTAGGCAATCTACATTTCAAATCCAGCACCAACCGCACACCACGCCAATGCACGCCAGGCGAAGAAGGTGAACGCCGCGAGTTGCAACTAGAACTTAAAGTGCTGGCGGATGTAGGTCTGCTGGGCATGCCGAATGCGGGCAAGTCCACCTTCATTCGCGCGGTATCTGCCGCACGCCCTAAAGTAGCTGACTACCCTTTCACCACCTTGCATCCCAACCTTGGCGTGGTGCGCGTATCGCATGAGAAAAGTTTTGTTATCGCCGATATTCCAGGCTTGATTGAAGGCGCGGCAGAAGGCGCAGGACTGGGGCATCAATTCTTGCGTCACTTGGCGCGCACGCGTTTGCTGCTACACATCGTGGACATTGCACCGCTGCACGAAGGGGTTGATCCGGTACATGAAGCGCACGCTCTCATCAACGAGCTAAAAAAATACGACGAAGCGTTGTACAACAAGCCTCGCTGGCTCATCTTAAACAAGCTTGATTTGCTGCAAGACAGTGATGAAAAAGTCGCCGCTTTCCTTAAAGAATTTGGCGGGGTCACGCGCCACTTCAGCATCTCTGCCATCAGTGGCGAAGGCTGTAAAGAGCTGACCTACGCCATCATGGAACACCTGCTTAAAGTGGCCGCCGAAGAAAAAGAAGCGGTGTCTGAAAGCGCGCAAGAAACAGAAATTATCGTTTTTGATCCGCTTGCATGAAAACCGTTCTGACCCAATCCAAACGCATTGTCGTTAAAGTCGGCAGCAGCCTCGTCACCAATTCAGGTGAGGGACTGGATACACGCGCGATTGGCAATTGGGCGCAGCAAATTTCTACGCTGCGTGCACAAGGCTGTGAAGTGGTCTTGGTCTCTTCTGGCGCGATCGCTGAAGGCATGCAGCGTCTGGGTTGGAAACAACGCCCTAGCGCCGTTCACGAACTGCAAGCTGCCGCTGCTGTAGGTCAGATGGGCTTGGTGCAGGTCTATGAGAGCTGTTTCAGCCAACACGGTCTGCGCGCCGCGCAAGTCTTGTTGACCCATGCCGACCTCGCCGACCGCGAGCGTTATCTGAATGCACGCTCTACCCTGCGCACATTGCTCACACTGGGCGTCATCCCCATCATCAACGAGAACGACACCGTCGTGACCGACGAGATCAAGTTCGGCGACAACGACACGCTAGGCGCGTTGGTTGCCAATCTGATCGAAGCGGATGCACTCGTCATCCTCACCGACCAAGTCGGCTTGTTCACCGCCGATCCGCGCAAAGATACGAGTGCCACACTCATCAGCGAAGCACAAGCAGGCGATGCCAAATTGGAACTGATGGCAGGCGGCGCAGGTAGCAGCATCGGACGCGGCGGCATGATCACCAAAGTGCTGGCCGCGAAACGCGCAGCGCGCAGCGGCGCACATACCGTCATTGCATCAGGCCATGAACGCGACGTACTACCGCGCCTTCTGCAAGGCGAATCCATCGGCACCTTACTGGTCGCCCCTGCCCTCTCCCTCGACGCACGCAAACAATGGCTGGCCGACCATTTGCAAGTCACCGGCAAAGTGACGCTAGATGCAGGTGCGGTACGAGTGCTCAAGAATGATGGGAAGAGTTTGCTGCCGATCGGCGTGACGCAAGTCACCGGTGAATTCCAACGTGGCGCAGTGGTAGGCGTACTCGACACAGAAGGTCGCGACATCGCACGCGGCCTCATCAACTACAGTGCCGCCGAAGCCCGCCGCATCGCTGGCAAACCTAGCGGCGAGATCGAAAGTATCCTGGGATATGTGGATGAGTCGGAATTGATTCATCGAGACAACTTGGTATTGCTCTAACCCCCGAAACGCAGGCGAAAATCATTCATGGATCGCCTGCAAAGAATCTACAAGCTGCATCAAATCATTACGGCACATCACTTGCCCGTACCGCACCTCGTCCTGCAAGCCAAACTCGAATGCTCACGCGCCACCGTCACTCGCGTTATCGAAGAAATGCGTTTGCATTTCAATGCACCCATCAAATACGACCGGGAACGCAACGGCTATTTTTACGACACCGCAGAAGGTGCGACCTTTGAGCTACCCGGCATCTGGTTCAACGCCAGCGAACTCTATGCCTTACTCACCACGCAACAGCTACTCGAACAAACCCAGCCGGGCTTGCTAAACAACTATCTCAAGCCACTTAAAACTCGCATCGAAAAAATCCTTTCCGACGCAGCGTTAAATAAAAATGAAATCGCAAAACGTGTACGCATTTTGCGCATGGCGGGTCGCAATAGTTCCAGTGAACATTTTCAAACCGTAGCAGGCGCATTACTACAAAGACAACGGCTATTCATCCGATACCACGGTCGTAGCGACGACACCGAAACCCAACGCGAAATCTCACCGCAGCGGCTTACCCACTACCGCGACAACTGGTATTTGGACGCATGGTGTCACCAGAAGAACGGCTTGCGCAGCTTTGCCGTGGATCGGCTGCGTGAAGCAAAGCTATTGGCACAAGCCGCACAAGATATCCCCGAAGAACAACTGGATGCCCACTTCGCCAGCAGCTACGGCATCTTTGCAGG
>JABFSI010000069.1 GCA_013140695.1 Sideroxydans sp.
CAGAAATTAAAGTGATGGTTGCGCACATTCTGGCAACCCAATAAACCCCTCTGGGGTTTGTTGGAAGCCGATTTGTCTCGAAGAAGTTCGTACCCTGTGGGAGCTCGATTCACCTCGAAGAAGTTCACGTACCCTATGGGTATCGAGCGATTGAATTCATAAATCCCTACACCCAAAACCCACAGGATACGTGAACTTCTTCGAGGTAAATCGGCCGCCTACATACCCAAGCCCTCTTCAGCTTACCTGCTTGAACATCTCCAGCGTCTTCACGCGCGCCAGTGCGTGATCGACGATAGGCGCTGGGTAATCTCTCCCGATCACCACCCCACACCTTTGTTGCTCACCACTCGCTAACATCCACGGCGCATGGATCATCTTGTCTGGACAGTTCACTAACTCAGGAACGTAGCGACGGATGAACTTACCCGCAGGATCGAACCTTTCAGATTGCGTGACCGGATTGAAGATGCGGAACCACGGTTGCGCATCACATCCCGTCGAAGCGGACCACTGCCAACCACCGTTGTTCGCCGACAGGTCGTAGTCCAGCAGATGCTCGGCAAAATAGCGTTCGCCCCAGCGCCAATCGATCTGGAGATCTTTGGTCAGGAACGAAGCCGTCACCATACGCAGGCGGTTGTGCATGAAACCAGTCTGATTGAGTTGGCGCATGCCGGCATCCACCAATGGATAACCAGTGCGCCCCTCACACCATGCCGCGAACTTGTCTTTGTCATTCAGCCACGCCAGCCCGTCGAACTGCGGTTTGTAGGCATGGTTCACGACACGAGGATGGTGATGCAACAGCATCTGGTAGAACTCGCGCCAGATGAGTTCAGACAACCACGTTTGCGCGCCCTGCCCTCCCACATGATGGGCATAACTCGCCAAAGCACGGATGGAGAGAGTGCCGAAGCGCAGATGCGTGGAAAGATAGGACACGCCTTTCACTGCGGGGAAGTCGCGCCGCGCGTGATATTCGCTGATGCGTTGCTGGAAATCCTCGAACAACTTGCTCGCCCCCGACATGCCACACGGCAACGCCATCACACCCAAATTGGTCGGCTTGAAACCAATCTCTTCCAAACTAGGTAATGGCGTTGATTCACACTTTACCAGCGCCTCAAGATACGTCTCCACTGGATAAGCGCGCAGATAGAAATCGTCCACCTTCTTCAACCATGCGTTCTTGTAAGGCGTGAACACAGCGAACGGTTTGCCCGAACCATTCAATATCTCATCACGCTCGAAGATGACTTGGTCTTTGTAGTCATGCATCGCTATGTCGCTCTTCGCAAGTTCAGCCGCCACGAACGTATCGCGCTGGATAGCCTCTGGCTCGTAGTCATGATTGCAAAATACCGCCCCTGCCTTAAGGCGTTTCGCCAACTGCGGGACGAGCTCGCGTGCGTTGCCATGCAACACATGCAAAGTGCTACCAAGCTTCTCCAACTCGGCATGCAGCTCCTGCACGCTACGCCAGATGAATTCCACACGACGGTCCGCCTTGTTGGGCAAGGCATCCAAGATGTCGGTGTCAAACACGAACACGCAATGCACTCCTGCGCTCTCTTTCAGCGCGTGAAACAGGGCTGCATGGTCATGCAGACGTAGGTCGCGGCGGAACCAACATAGCGAGACGGGATAGGGTTTAGTCATTGTTGATTCTTGATCGTTGAAATTTAAGTTAACACTCTATAGCAGTGTACTTAAGAAAACTCTGATTAAGTCGTCATTCCCGCGAAAGCGGGAATCCAGTCAATCAATTAATTCTTTGTGCAGCAAAGACCAAAAGCTTTTTGAATTAAAGCGCTGGATTCCCGCTTTCGCGGGAATGACAAACTACCTCTTAATTGTGAAGGGAACCATGAAAAGCTACAATGGCGGCATGTCCAGTATGAACCTCACCAACCACTTCCTGATCGCCATGCCGGCGATGACCGATCCCTTCTTTGCCAAATCGCTCACCTATGTGTGCGAACACAATGACGAGGGGGCGATGGGTATCGTGGTGAACCGCCCCATCAGCCTCAATCTGAGTGAATTGTTCGCCCAGATCAACATGCCACTCACCCAAACCGAGTTGGAAGATATGCCCGTGCATTTCGGCGGCCCAGTGCAGACTGATCGTGGCTTCGTCCTGCACAACGCGGGCGGCCAATGGCAATCGACCTTGAAGGTGAATGACAAGATCGAACTCACCACCTCCAAAGACATCCTGCAAGCGGTGGGCGAAGGCTCTGGCCCCAGCAACCTGCTCATCACCCTTGGCTATGCTGGATGGGCTGAGGGACAACTGGAGCAAGAGCTGGCAGCCAACGCATGGTTGAGCGTGCCCGCCACTGAGCACATCCTGTTCGACCTACCCGCAGAAGAAAAACTGACGGCGGCGATGGCCTTACTCGGCGTCGATTTTGCATCCCTTTCCGAAGAGGCTGGACATGCCTGACGGGCAGTCTTCCTCGACCCTTTCCGGCACCTTTCTCGCTTTCGATTTCGGCACTAAACGCATCGGCATCGCCGTGGGCAACAACATCTCCGGCACTGCGCGCCCACTCTCCACCATCAATGACGAGAAGACCGATGTACGCTTCTCCACCATCGCGGCACTCCTTAAAGAATGGCAACCCGTAGCGCTCGTCGTTGGCCTACCTTGCAACGATGACGGCACCCCTCACGAGATGACCGCCTTGTGCCGCCGCTTCGCCAACCGACTCAAAGGCCGCTTCGATTTGCCGACGATTCTGGTCGATGAACGTTATACTTCTGCCGCCGCAAGCAGTGCGTTAGACGATGAAGGAATCCATGGCCGCAAGCAAAAGTCTCTTATCGACCAATACGCCGCGCAGCAGATACTGCAAGCGTATTTTGATGAACCCAGCGCAGGAATCTACGCATGAATAATCCCCAACTGAATAAGAACGGCGAGCTGCAACACCTGCTCTCCACCGAAGGTCTTCCCGCGCGCATCTTGCGCGACATTCTCGATACGGCGGCTGGCTTCGTGAACATCGCCGAAGGTAGCGAGATCAAAAAGGTCCCGTTGCTTCACGGCAAATCTGTGTTCAACATCTTCTTCGAGAACAGCACGCGCACACGCACCACCTTCGAAATCGCGGCTAAGAAACTCTCCGCTGACGTGGTCAACCTCAACATCGGTTCATCCAGCACCAGCAAGGGAGAAACGCTGTTGGATACGGTTGATAACCTGTGTGCGATGCACGCCGATATGTTCGTGGTGCGCCACTCTTCCAGCGGTGCGGCCCACCTCATCGCACGACACGTTGCACCGGACATCCATGTCATCAACGCCGGTGATGGTCGCCATGCACATCCAACGCAAGCGCTGTTGGACATGTTCACCATCCGCCACTACAAAAAAGAGTTCCACAATCTGAAGGTCGCCATCGTGGGAGACGTGTTGCACTCACGCGTCGCTCGTTCGCAGATCCATGCGCTGACGACACTGGGCGTACCTGAAGTACGCGTCGTCGCGCCCAAGACGCTGTTACCGACCCACGTCGAGAAGCTCGGCGTGCAGGTCTATCACGATATGGAGCAAGGTCTGAAAGATGTGGATGTGGTGATGATGCTGCGCCTGCAGAACGAGCGCATGCAAGGCGCACTGCTGCCTTCGGCGCAGGAATATTTCAAATACTACGGACTCACGCAAGAACGCTTGGCTGCTGCCAAGAGCAACGCCATCGTGATGCACCCCGGTCCGATGAATCGCGGCGTGGAGATCGACTCCAGCGTGGCGGATGGTTCGCAATCGGTCATCCTGCCGCAGGTCACTTTCGGTATCGCGGTGCGCATGGCGGTGATGAGTACGCTAGCAGGAGCAAAACAATGAATATCCTGATCAAGAATGGTCGTGTGATCGACCCCAAGAACAAGATCGATACACAGCAGGACGTGTTCATCTCGAATCGCCGTATCGCTGCCCTCGGTAAAGCGCCTGATGGTTTCGTCGCCGACCAAACCATCGATGCCAAAGACCTGATCGTGATGCCGGGGCTGACGGATGTCGCTGCGCGCCTGCGCGAACCCGGTTACGAATATCGTGCCACCTTGGAATCGGAGATGTCTGCCGCCGTCGCGGGTGGCGTCACATCCCTCTCTTGCCCGCCTGATACTGATCCGCCGCTGGATGAACCCGGTCTGGTGGAGATGCTCAAGCATCGTGCGCGCAATCTGAATCAGTGCCGCGTGTTCCCACAAGGTGCGCTGACCTATGGATTGAAAGGTGCGGAACTCACTGAGATGGTCGAGCTGACCGAGGCGGGCTGCAAAGCTTTCAGCCAAGCCGACGTGCCACTCACCGATACCCGCGTATTGATGCGCGCCATGCAATACGCTGCCACCTTCGGCTATCGCGTATGGCTGCGTCCGCAAGACAGTTTCCTCGCCAAGAACGGCGTGGCGCATGACGGCGAAGTCGCCACGCGCTTGGGTCTGCCCGCCATCCCTGTCGTGGCCGAGACTGTCGCCTTATCCACCGCACTACAACTCGCTCGTGAGACAGGCGTGACTCTGCATATCTGCCGTGTCTCCAGCGGGGCCGGGGTCGAGATGATCCGTGCCGCGAAACGCGAAGGCCTGAAAGTGACCTGCGACGTTTCGATGAACCACGTGCACCTCACCGAGATGGACATCGGCTACTTCGATTCCAACTGCCACCTCGTGCCGCCCCTGCGTAGCTTGCGTGATCGCGACGCGCTGCGTGCCGGACTGCGCGATGGCACCATCGACGCCATCTGCTCCAACCATTCACCCGTGGATGAAGATGCCAAGCAGATGCCCTTCGCCGAAGCGGAAGATGGCGCGACCGGTTTGGAACTGTTATTGCCACTGGTGTTGAAATGGGCAGAGCAAGACAAGATACCGTTGCTGGATGCGCTCTCACGCATCACCATCAATCCTGCTCAACTGCTAGGTGTGAAGATGGGCCACCTGAGCATCGGCGCACATGCCGACCTCTGCGTGTTCGACCCCAAAGTTGCTTGGAAGGTAGAACCCGCCGCCCTCAAGAGCCAAGGCAAGAACACACCGTTCAATGGCTACGAGATGCAAGGTCGCGTGCGTTACACCTTGCTCGACGGACAGCTCGTTTATCAAAGTTAGTCGACTTGGCGTAGCACGGGCGAACTGTTGCCTTCGAAGAGACCTTGTTTCAAATCAGTACTGAAGGATTTGCTATCTTGAGGTGCCAATCTGGCACCTCAGAATCTTTAAGATCACAAATTGCGACCTTAAAGACTGGACTACGCATGGACAAGAAGCAACAAGGAGATTGGTGATGACTGACAAACAACCACCCATTACGATAACGAACATCGAAACCAAGATTCTGTTCATTCGTGGACAAAAGGTCATGTTGGACTCCGATTTGGCAGAACTCTATGGTGTAGAGATCAGAGCCTTGAACCAAGCTGTCAAACGAAATGCGGAACGCTTCCCTCAGGACTTCATGTTCCAGCTAACGCCGGAAGAGCATGAATCTTTAAGATCACAATTTGTGACCTTAAAGGCCGGACGCGGTCAGCACCGAAAATACGCCCCCTATGTTTTTACCGAACACGGCGCCCTCATGCTAGGTAATGTGCTCAAATCAGAGAGAGCCGTCGAAGTCAGTATCATGGTTGTTCGCACCTTCGTACATCTGCGTGAGCTGGTCTCCAGCAACAACGAACTCTCGCTAAAATTAGATAAACTCGAACGGAAGTTTGCAGGCCATGACCGCGCAATTTCGGAATTGATCAACACCCTTCGCCAACTTATGTCACCCTCAGTATCTGATAAGAAACGCCCCATCGGCTTTGCGCCATGGGATAAAAATGAAACGAAACAAACCAACAAATGACTACACAAACCAAACCAGCTAACCCACTACTCGATTTCGCTGGTCTCCCCCGCTTCGCAGAGATCAAACCCGAACATGTCGCACCCGCTATCGAGCAACTGCTCGATGAGAACCGTGCGCTCATCACGCGTTTGCTGGCGGATGACTCGCTGCCTACTTGGGATGCTTTCGTGCGCCCGATGGAAGATGCGAACGAGCGTCTCGGTCGCGCATGGGGGCCGGTCGGCCATTTGAACGCGGTGATGAATTCGCCCGAGTTGCGCGATGCCTACAACTCGACCTTGCCGAAGATCACGGCTTACTACGCCGAGCTGGGACAGAATCTCGCGCTGTTCCAAAAATTCAAAGCGCTGCGCAATAGCGCCGAGTTCGCAGGATTGAGCGCGGCACGTAAGAAGATCATCGAGAACGAACTGCGCGATTTCCGCTTGGGCGGTGCTGAGTTGCCCGATGACAAGAAGACGCGCTACCTCGCGGTGCAAGAACGCCAATCCGAATTGTCCTCGCGCTTCTCCGACAACATCCTCGATGCGACCAACGAATACACCTTGGTCATCGAGAATCGCGGCGAGTTGGATGGTCTGCCGGAAGATGTGTTGCAGACCGCACGTGAAGCGGCACAGGCTGCTGACAAGACGGGCTGGTTGTTCACCCTGAAAGCACCGTCTTATCTGCCCGTGATGCAGTTCGCCGACAACCGTGACCTGCGCGAGAAGATGTATCGCGCCTATGCCACACGCGCCTCAGACCTTCTGCCTGACGGCAGCAAACGAACTGAACACCCGCAAGGGGTGGGCCGTGGTTGTACAGCCGCTGAAGCGGCAACAACCACGCACTTGGACAACACGCCTTTGATGGACGAGATCGTCACGCTACGTGCTGAAGAAGCGCAGTTGCTCGGCTTTGCTAATTTCGGTGAACTCTCACTTGCCGCCAAGATGGCGGAGACACCGCAACAGGTGGTGGACTTCATGCGCGAGCTGGCGCAACGTGCACGACCTTTCGCGGAAAAAGACTTGGTCGAACTGCGTGAGTTCGCCAAAACGAAACTCGACATCAACGACATGCGCTCGTGGGATGTGGCCTACGCCAGCGAGAAACTGCGCGAGCAGCGCTATGCCTTCTCTGAACAGGAAGTGAAGCAATACTTCCCTGAAGATGCGGTGATGGCGGGTCTGTTCAAGCTGGTGGAAACGCTATTCGGTTTGCAGATCAAACCCGCTCAAGCGCCTGTGTGGCACGAGACTGTGCGCTTCTTTGATATCCGCGATGAGAAGGATGGCTTGGTCGGCCAGTTCTACTTTGACCTCTACGCGCGCAACAGCAAACGCGGTGGAGCGTGGATGGACGATGTCATCACGCGCCGTCGTTTGGACGAAAAGATCCAGACACCCGTTGCTTATTTGAATTGCAACTTCTCCGCACCCGTCGGCGGCAAGCCTGCGGTGTTCACCCACGACGAAGTGCAGACTCTATTCCATGAGTTCGGTCATGGCTTGCATCATCTACTCACCGAAGTAGAAGACCTCGGCGTGTCGGGCATCAACGGGGTGGAATGGGATGCGGTCGAGTTGCCCAGCCAGTTCATGGAGAACTTCTGCTGGGAGTGGGATGTGCTGCAAGGTATGACTCGCCATTCAGATACGAATCAAACGCTGCCGCGCGCCCTGTTCGACAAGATGCTCGCCGCGAAGAACTTCCAGAGTGGCTTGGCGACCTTGCGCCAGATCGAGTTCGCCGTGTTCGATATGTTGATGCACAGCAACTTCAATGTGGGCCAAGGCAAGACCATCCTTCAATTGTTGGACGAAGTGCGCGCCGAAGTCGCCGTGCTCATCCCGCCCGAGTTCAATCGCTTCCCGCAGAGCTTCTCGCACATCTTCTCCGGTGGATATTCCGCTGGCTATTACAGCTACAAGTGGGCGGAGGTGTTGTCGGCGGATGCGTACAGTTTGTTCGAAGAGCATGGCGTGCTCAACCCAGAGATCGGCGCACGCTTCCGCGCCGAGGTGCTAGCGATGGGTGGCGCGCGCCCCGCGATGGAATCCTTCACTGCCTTCCGTGGCCGCGCCCCTTCCATCGACGCGCTGTTGCGGCATAATGGGCTCGCTTGAAATTCGTTAACGCTAAACCACCTTGTGGGAGGCCGATTCATCGGGCGATTTTTTAAGTTGCCAATCGGCCTCCCACGAAATAATGAGCACCCATCTTTAACTCAACTTGCGGAGGAATGATGAAAACCGTTTTATTACTGTGCAGCTTTTTAATCGCCTCCCTCGCTGAGGCGAGTGATATTTACCGCTCGGTGGACACGGGCGGTACGGTGCAATATAGCGACCGGCAATCTGCCGATGCGGCGGATGCAGAAAAAGTGCGTGTAGGCACCGAGCCTTCTGCCGATGATGGCCTGCCGTATGCCACGCGCATTGCTCAGAAAAACTTTCCTGTTACGCTCTACCTCACTGCCGACTGCGGCAGCATCTGTGCCGATGCACGAACGCTCCTCACCCAGCGCGGTATTCCGTTCACCGAAACCAAACTCGTCACCAAAGAAGACCTCGACGCTTTTCATAAAGATTCCGGGCAAGACAAATTGCCCACCCTGCATGTCGGCAAAACATGGGTAGTGGGCTTTCTGGTTAAAACATGGAACGACGAGCTTGATTTCGCGGGCTACCCCAAACGCGCGCCGTATCGCGCCCAACCCGTGACTGCAAAATGAAGATAGCCACTTGGAACGTGAACTCCCTCAAGGTGCGCCTGCCGCATCTGTTGGATTGGTTGGCGGCGAACCCTATCGACGTGATGTGCCTGCAAGAGACCAAGACCGAGGATAAGAACTTCCCGCTAGCAGAGATCGAAGCGGCGGGATATCAGGTCGCATTCAGTGGACAGAAGACCTACAACGGCGTCGCCATCCTGAGCCGAGAGGCCATCAGCGATGTGCAGTTCGGCATCCCGAATCTGGACGATGAACAAAAGCGCGTCATCGCCGCCACTATCAACGGCGTGCGCATCGTGTGTGTGTATATCCCCAACGGTCAGAGCCTCGATTCCGACAAATACCAATACAAACTGAAATGGCTAGCCGCATTGAAGTTGTGGCTGAAAGACGAGTTGGCGAAATACCCCAAGCTGGCGCTACTTGGCGATTACAACATCGCCCCCGAAGACCGCGACTGCCACGACCCCGTGGCATGGCAAGGCAATGTGCTGGTGAGTGAACCGGAGCGTGATGCCTTCAAAGGTTTGGTCGCGCTGGGGCTGCGCGACTCATTCCGCCTGTTCGAACAAACCGAGAAGAGTTACTCGTGGTGGGATTACCGCATGATGGGATTCCGCCGCAACCTAGGCATGCGCATCGACCACATCCTCATCAGCGCAGACTTGCAGTGCAGCGGATGTCTCATCGACAAAGCACCGCGTAAGTTGGAACGACCTTCGGATCACACGCCGGTGATTGCGGAGGTGAGTTGATGAGGATTTTGAATTTATGCTTTGCGGGACATACACCAATTCTGGTGTCTACCTCACGTTGGGCGCCATGAATAAATATCTACTTATTACGCTGGTATTTGTACTAACTGGATGTGGAACACTCATCACACAAACTCACGAATCCGAGTGTCCGGCTGACACATGTTTTCCGACCCTGCGCATGTACAGCGGCACGTATCTCGATGCCTGCGCTGTTGTTAAGGATGTGCCGAGAGGTGGGCAGATTGGTGCCATGCTTTTTTGGGACCTTCCATTTAGCCTTGCAGTAGACACAGTTATTCTGCCATATACAACTTTCCGGCAAATACGAGATGGCAGTCACAAATGCATCCCATTGCCCTCAGAGTCTGCTGCAAATGCCCCGCCTAACGTTCAATCGGGACTGCGCTAAAGCTCAGGCGCTTGCCTCTACGTCAGACCCCAAAGTCTTTCCCGCCACAATCTGATGCCCGAAATCCTTTACCAAGACGAGCACCTGCTCATCGTCAACAAACCCGCTGGCTTGCTATCCGTACCCGGTCGAGGTGCGGACAAACAGGATTGTCTGTCTGCCCGCATCCAGCAGCTATTCCCCGATGCCTTAGTCGTTCATCGCCTCGATATGGCGACTTCAGGTTTGATGGTGTTCGCGCTGGGTGAGGCGATGCAGCGCGAGTTGTCGCGGATGTTTCGGGAGCGGGAGGTGACGAAGCGTTACGTGGCGCTGGTGGCGGGGGTGCTTGAGCACGAGGTTGGTGAGATCGATCTGCCGCTTATCGTGGATTGGCCGAACCGCCCTAAGAGCAAGGTAGACCACGAATCAGGTAAGCCCTCGCTTACGCGCTATCATCTGCTGGGCATCGAGAATGGTGATTCGCGTGTCGAACTAGAACCCATCACCGGACGCACGCATCAGTTGCGCTTGCACCTTGCCAGCATCGGCCATCCCATCATCGGGGATACTTTGTACGACGGGCGAATTGCGGAGCGGTTGATGTTGCATGCGACGCGCTTGGCCTTCGATCACCCTATCACTGCAAAGCCCTTGTACTTCGAGAGCGACGCCCCATATTAGGTGGCGCGTCCGTTATAATCCGCACCGTTGTCTATCGCACATTTCAGGAAAGTTTTATGCCTTTACCTAAACCTGCTCTCACCATCCCGCTCGCGCTCGTTACCCTCATTGCGGCTGTGTTCGCTGCTTATACTTGGGTGGCGTTGACGTGGAACTACTCGGAGGGTGAGCGTGCAGGTTTCATGCAGAAGCTGTCGAAGAAGGGCTGGCTGTGCAAGACTTGGGAAGGTGAGCTTTCGCTGGTGGCCTTACCCGGTGCGGCGCCTGAGAAGTTCTTATTCACCGTGCGCGATGATGCGGTAGCAGACAAGATCAACAAGCTCGTGGGCCAGCGCGTGTCATTGGTGTATGCAGAACACAAAGGTGTGCCCACTAGTTGTTTCGGTGACACCGCGTATTTCGTGTCAGATGTAAAAGCAGTACAACCTAATCTTTAAACCTAGAGGAATCAGATGAAACGTTTCGCCATTTTCTTGACCATCGTTCTGACCAGTCTTTCTTTGCTCGCAGCTAACGCAGAAGCCAAGCGCTTCGGTGGCGGCGGTAGCATCGGCAAGCAACGCAGCATGAGCGCACCACCGCAAAAAGCGGATGCTGCCCCTGCACAACAAGCGGCTCCCGCAGCGGCGGGTGCAGCAGCAGCGAAGCAACCAAACAAATGGCTTGGCCCATTGGCAGGTATCGCTGCTGGTCTAGGCTTGGCAGCGCTGTTCTCTCACTTCGGTTTGGGTGAAGGTATGGGCATGTTGCTGATGATCATTGCAGGTGCGATTGCGGTGTTCTTCTTGATCTCGATGTTCCGCAAGAAGCAGCAACCTGCGATGCAATATGCGGGTTCGGGTGCACCTTATGGCGGCTCTCCTGGGCCAGCTCCACAATCTGTCAGTGGCGGTAGTGTTGCACCGACAGCCCCTGTGGCTGCGGCGAACATCCCTGCCGATTTCCCTGTGGAAAGCTTTTTGCGCGGTGCTAAAACGACGTTCATCCGCTTGCAAGCGGCTAACGACCGTAAGGATCTGAACGACATCCGCGAATACACCACACCTGAGATGTACGCTGAGATTTCGATGCAGATGCAAGAACGCGGCGATGCAGCACAGAAGACCGAAGTGGGCTTTGTGAATGCCAGCCTGCTAGAAGTGGTGACGGAAAATGACATCGCAACAGCAAGTGTTCGCATGAGCGGTCAGTCGCGTGAGAACAATGGCGCACCTGAGAATTTTGATGAGATCTGGCATGTTCAAAAAGATCTTAAGGACGACAAAGCAGTTTGGTTGCTGGCAGGGATTCAGCAGGTTTAATCGCCAAAGTGCAGTACACTTGAGGGCACAGCGACATCGCTGTGCCCTTTTTATTTAGAGCCTCGCAATGCGTCTATTCCGCTTACTCAAAATTATTTTCGTTGTGTTGCGCTTCGGCTTGGATGAGTTTTTGCTGGCGCATGAGAAGACGAGCTGGTTGTTACGTCCTCTCAATTGGCTTTTGTTCTTCCGCGATGTGTCTCGCCCACGAGCTGTGCGTTTGCGCCTCGCACTCGAAACCCTGGGGCCCATCTTTGTTAAATTCGGGCAGCTGCTTTCCACTCGCCGCGATTTAATTCCTACCGACATTGCCGATGAACTGGCAAAACTGCAAGACCAAGTGCCCCCTTTCCCTTCTGCTCAAGCCGTTGCGTTGCTTGAAACCGCCTATGGAAAACGCCTGGCCGAAGTGTTTGCTAGCTTCTACGCTACCCCTGTGGCCAGCGCATCGGTGGCTCAAGTCCATTTCGCTGTGTTGCCTGATGGTCGTGAAGTAGCGGTTAAAGTGTTGCGCCCCGGCATCAAACACACGATTGAACACGATATTTCGTTGCTTCAGGTTTGCGCGGGATTGATCGAGCGTTGGTGGGCTGATGGCAAACGATTGAAGCCAAAGTTGGTGGTCGCCGAGTTTGAGAAATATCTGCACGATGAATTGGACTTGATGCGCGAGGCAGCCAATGCCAGTCAGTTACGCCGCAATTTTTCTGATGCACGCCTGCTACTAGTGCCAGAGGTGCATTGGGATTGGTGTTCTGAGCAGGTGATGGTAATGGAGCGCATGCACGGCATCCCTGTGAGCCAAATCGGTGCAATGCGCGAAGCTGGTATCAGCCTACCTAAGTTGGCCAGCGATGGGGTTGAGATCTTCTACACACAGGTGTTTCGTGATGGTTTTTTCCACGCCGATATGCACCCAGGAAACATCTTGGTGGCACGTGATGGGCGTTATGTGGCGCTGGATTTCGGCATCATGGGGACGCTTACCGATACGGATAAAAACTATCTCGCTCAAAACTTTATCGCGTTCTTCAACCGCGATTACAAACGCGTGGCGGAGCTGCACATCGAATCAGGCTGGGCGCCTGCGGATACGCGTGTGGATGAATTTGAAGCGGCGATTCGCTCGGTATGCGAACCTATTTTTGATAAACCTTTGCGTGAGGTGTCATTCGGTAAAGTGCTGTTACGTTTGTTCCAAACATCGCGTCGATTCGGAATTCAGATTCAACCCCAGTTAGTTTTGCTACAAAAAACCTTGCTCAATATCGAAGGGCTGGGATTGCAGCTCGACCCTGAACTCGATTTGTGGAAGACAGCAAAACCTTGGTTAGAGCGTTGGATGAGTGAACAGGTGGGTTGGCGTGGTTTCATTCGAACGTTAAAAGCAGAAGCGCCACGCTATGCATCTTTACTGCCGCAGATTCCCCGTCTGTTGCATCAACGGTTAAAGGATGATGTCGCGGCACAGGCCGCACCGCTATTGCTGGCAATGTTGGCAGAACAAAAAAAGCGCAATGCTTGGTTATCGGTCATTGCGCTTTTGTTGGCTCTCACACTGGCACTCGCAGCGATGATTCACTTCGCCTAACTTCAAAATGATTCGGTCTTTGTAGGAGCTCGATTTAGCGAGCGATAGCGATACCAAAGTCTATCGCTCGATAAATTGAGCTCCTACAAAACCTGCCCCCGTACTGACTTTTTCTTAAACAAAAATCACCTGCTCAAATCAAGGGGACGAGCTATTCCACCGTCACCGATTTAGCAAGATTACGCGGCTTGTCCACATCCGTTCCCTTTTCCAGCGCTACGTAATAAGCCAGTAGTTGCAAGGGGATGGTATGCAGAATCGGGCTTAAGTAACCCGCGTGTTCGGGCATTTGCAGGATGTGCACGCCGTCAGATTCTTTCATGTGCGTTTCTGCATCAGCAAACACAAACAACTCGCCGCCGCGTGCTTTAACTTCTTGCAAATTCGACTTCAGCTTTTCCAACAAAGTGTCATTCGGCGCGACCGATACCACCGGCATGTCTGCATCCACCAGTGCTAATGGACCATGCTTCAACTCTCCTGCAGGATAGGCTTCGGCGTGAATATAGGAAATTTCTTTGAGCTTGAGCGCGCCTTCGGCTGCAATCGGGAAGTGCATGCCACGACCGAGAAACAAAGCGTGATGCTTGTTGGCAAAGTGTTTAGCCATCGCAGCAATTTTGGGTTCTAGCGCCAATACTTTTTGCACGGCCGTTGGTAGATGGCGCAACTCATGTAAGAACTGTTGTTCTTGTGCGGCATCCAGTCGTCCACGCAATTTTGCCAACACCAAGGTCAACAGGAATAGTGCGGCAAGTTGCGTAGTGAAAGCCTTGGTAGAAGCCACGCCAATTTCGGGGCCCGCACGGGTGAGCAAACGTAATTTGGATTGGCGAATGATGGCGCTTTCGGGCACGTTACAAATGCCTAGCGTGAACGCATGTCCGGTTGCTTTGGCGTGGATGAGCGCAGCCAAAGTATCTGCCGTTTCTCCCGATTGCGAAATGGTCACCACCAGTGTCTTTGGATTAGGCACGCTGACGCGGTAACGATATTCGCTGGCAATTTCTACACTACACGGGATACCTGCAATTTCTTCTAGCCAGTAGCGCGCGACTTGACCCGAATGGTTGCTCGTGCCGCAAGCCAGAATAAGGATGTTTTCAATTAGCGGAAAAATAGTATTGGCATCTGCTCCGAAAATTCCAGGTACGAGAGATTGGCTGTTGCACACTGATTCCAGTGTGTTCGCCAGCGCCTGTGGCTGTTCATGAATCTCTTTCTGCATGTAGTGTTGGTACTCACCTAGCTCTACGCTGTCGTTATCCAACTCACTCACGTGCATCGCACGTTGCACGACATTGCCCTGCTGATCGAAGATGCGGTAGTTCTCCAAGTTCACTTCGACCACGTCGCCTTCTTCCAGATAGACCACGTTTTTAGTGACCTGCAACAGCGCCGACATATCTGATGCAACGAAGTGCTCCCCCTCGCCAACACCCAATAACAGCGGGCTACCTTTACGTGCGGCGATGAGTTGATGCGGATTGTCTGCCGCCACGACACCAATCGCGTAAGCGCCAACCAACTCTTTTAACGCAGTTTGTGTCGCCAGCAACAAGTTACCTTGTTTATAGTGGCTATGAATCAAGTGTGCGATGACTTCTGTGTCGGTATCAGAAGTGAATTCATAGCCCTGTGCCGTTAATTCGGTACGCAATTCTTCGTAGTTTTCAATGATGCCGTTGTGCACGACGGCAATCAGATTGCGGCTCATGTGGGGATGCGCATTTCGTTCGCTTGGTACACCGTGGGTCGCCCAACGCGTGTGAGCGATTCCTAACTCGCCATAGGTGTGGGCGCTCTTGTCTTTTAATTCCGCCACCCGTCCGGCACTACGCACACGATCAAGCTTGCCCTCATTCACCACGACCAAACCTGCGGAATCATATCCACGATATTCGAGACGCAACAATCCGTTCACTAAAATTGAGACGACGTTTCTTTTGGCAACTGCACCGACGATTCCACACATATTATTTTTTTCCTTTAACGGGACGTTGCCATCCACTGATTGAAATTTGTTTGCTTCGCGATAAAGTCAACTCGCCTGGCGGCGTATCTTTGGTGATGGTTGAGCCCGCTCCGATGGTTGCACCTTTACCAACAGTCACAGGCGCGACTAATTGCGTATCAGAGCCAATGAAAGCATCGTCCTCGATAATGGTACGGAATTTATTTGCGCCGTCGTAGTTGCAAGTGATGGTGCCCGCACCGATGTTCACGCGCGCACCTACCGTGCTATCGCCAATGTAGCTCAAGTGATTAGCTTTGCTACCTTTGCCAATTTCGCTGTTTTTAATTTCGACAAAGTTGCCCACATGTGCGTCCTCTGCCAACTTGCTTCCAGGACGCAAGCGCGCGTAAGGGCCGATGTGGCAGTTAGCCCCCACTTCGCTGCTATCAATGTGGCTGTAGGCCGCTATCTGCGTACCCTGTGCAACACGAGCATGGCGAATGATGCTGTAAGCCCCCACTCGCACGTTGTCACCAAGGCTCACTTCGCCTTCAAAAATGCAGCCCACATCAATCTCAACATCGCGACCGCAGGTAAGCGTTCCTCGCACATCGAGTCGCGCTGGATCGGCGAGTGTGACACCCTGCACCAATAACTTATTGGCAATCGTTTGCTGCAACACGCGTTCCAATGTGGCGAGCTGCGATTTGTTGTTGATGCCTTCCACTTCCCAGCGTTGCGCGGGTTGTGTTGTTTGCACTGCCATCCCGTCCGCCACTGCCATCGCAACAATATCGGTGAGGTAGTACTCACCTTGTGCATTGTTGTTGCCCAGCTTGCTCAACCACTCGCGCAATTTTTGCGTGGGTGCGAGCAGGATGCCCGTGTTCACTTCGGTGATTTTTCGTTGCTCCGCATTCGCATCTTTTTCTTCAACGATGCACTCTACTGCGCCATTCGCGTTACGCACAATGCGACCATATCCCGTCGGACTATCTAGATTTACCGTGAGCAATACCAGGCCATCACCCGCTTGTTGCATCTGTTGCAACGTCTCGTGTTGCGTCAAAGGCACATCACCATACAACACCAGTGTGCGGCTATCGTCGGTGAGGTGCGGCATCGCTTGTTGTACTGCATGACCCGTGCCAAGTTGTGGCTCTTGAATGACGAACTTCGCGCCATAGCTAACCATCGCTTTTGGCACAGCATCACCACCATGTCCATACACCACACAAACTTGTTTAGGTTTCAGCTCGCTTGCTCTGTCCAACACGTGTTGTACTAAAGGCTTTCCAGCCAATGCGTGCAGCACTTTAGGCTTGTTTGAGTACATGCGCGTGCCTTTGCCGGCAGCGAGGATGACGATGTTCAAAGAATTCATATTCAAGGCCATTTTGTATGAAGACGAAGTATATCGTTCAGACAACAAAAAAGCAGCCGAGGCTGCTTTTTGTTGATTACTTTTACAGCATTACTTAATGCGTGTGCTTGCGCATTTGCGAAATGGCTCGTAGTTGCGCCAGTGCTTCCGCCAACTCTGCTTGCGCAGCGGCATAGTCAATGTCAGAACTACGATTTTTCATCGCTTCTTCAGCCGCTTGCTTGGCTTCCAATGCACGCGCTTCATCTAGGTCGGCACCACGAATCGCGGTATCCGCCAAAATAGTGACAACGCTAGGTTGCACTTCCAACATGCCACCCGACACATAAATCAGCAGTTCTTCTTGGTCAGGTTGCTTGATGCGCACTGCGCCCGGTTTGATGCGGGTCATTAGTGCGGTGTGACGCGGATAGATTCCTAACTCGCCCATTTCGCCTGGAACAACGACGAACTCAGCTAAGCCAGAGAAAATCTGCGCTTCTGCGCTCACTACGTCCACATGTACGGTCATTGCCATGGTTGCTCCCGATTAGTATTACAGAGTCTTGGCTTTTTCGACTGCTTCTTCGATGCCGCCAACCATGTAGAACGCTTGTTCTGGCAGGTGATCGTACTCTCCGTCAACAATCGCTTTGAAGCCTTTGATTGTTTCTTTGAGTGTGACGTACTTACCTGGCGCGCCAGTGAACTGTTCAGCAACGTGGAACGGTTGCGACAAGAAACGCTGGATCTTACGTGCACGGGCAACAGCCAATTTGTCTTCTGGTGCCAACTCGTCCATACCCAGAATCGCGATGATGTCGCGCAATTCTTTGTATCGTTGCAGCGTTTGCTGAACGCGACGTGCCACGGTGTAGTGCTCTTCGCCCACGACCAACGGGTCGAGTTGGCGAGAAGTGGAGTCCAGTGGATCGACCGCTGGGTAGATACCCAGAGAAGCGATGTCACGTGACAACACGACGGTCGAGTCAAGGTGCAAGAAGGTGGTCGCTGGGGATGGGTCAGTCAAGTCATCCGCTGGAACGTACACAGCTTGGATGGAAGTGATCGAACCTACCTTGGTCGAAGTGATACGCTCTTGCAAGCGGCCCATTTCTTCAGCCAAAGTTGGTTGGTAACCCACAGCGGAAGGCATACGACCCAACAACGCGGAAACTTCGGTACCGGCTAGTGTGTAGCGGTAGATGTTGTCCACGAAGAACAGGATGTCACGACCTTCGTCACGGAATTTCTCAGCCATGGTCAAACCAGACAACGCAACGCGCAAACGGTTTCCAGGCGGCTCGTTCATCTGACCGAACACCATCGCCACTTTTGATTTTGTGTAGTCTTCAGTGTTGATAACGCCGGCTTCTGTCATTTCGTGATAGAAGTCGTTACCTTCACGAGTACGCTCACCCACACCGGCAAACACGGACAAACCAGCGTGTTGCTTAGCGATGTTGTTGATCAGTTCCAGCATGTTCACGGTCTTACCCACACCCGCACCACCGAACAGACCGACTTTACCGCCTTTAGCGAATGGGCAAACCAAGTCAATCACCTTGATACCAGTTTCGAGCAAGTCAACGGAAGGAGACAGTTCATCAAATTTAGGCGCTGCTTGGTGAATAGAGCGGCGCTCTGTGCACTGGATATCACCTGCCTCATCAATTGGGCGACCCAAAACGTCCATGATGCGGCCCAATGTTCCTGTACCAACAGGGACTTGGATAGCTTGTCCAGAAGCATTGACCAACATGCCACGACGCAAACCGTCAGACGAACCCATCGCAATCGTACGAACTACGCCATCGCCCAGCTGTTGCTCGACCTCAAAGGTCAAGCCCGGTTCAGCAGTTGATGTGCCGGCATCTGCCAGGGTCAACGCTTCATAAACTTTTGGCATTTTGTCGCGCGGAAACTCGATGTCAACCACCGCGCCGATACACTGAACAATCTTTCCTTGACTCATTTTAAGATTCCCCGTCTAAGTTAATTCTAAATTCTTTGGCTAACTCAACTTAAGCTAGCAGTTATGCTAATTAGGCCAGCGCCGCTGCCCCGCCCACGATTTCCGAAATTTCCTTGGTAATCGCTGCTTGACGTGCTTTGTTGTAGACCAGCTTAAGCTCGCTAATAACACTCTTCGCGTTATCAGAAGCCGCCTTCATCGCCACCATACGTGAACTTTGTTCAGAAGCGATATTCTCTACCACCGCTTGATACACCAAAGATTCGATGTAACGCAGTAGCAAATCATCAATCACTTTCTTGGCATCAGGTTCGTAGATGTAGTCCCAAGTGGCGGTAGAGGTTGTTTCCAACTTTTCGCTAGGCAGAGGTAACAGCTGCTCAATACGTGGCTCTTGGCGCATCGTATTGATGAAGTGGTTATAGCCCAAGTAGATGGCATCAATCTCGCCTGCCACATACGCGTCCAGCATCGCCTTGACCGTACCAATTAGCTTTTCAACATGCGGTACATCACCAATACCCACCAAGTGCGATTGAACTTTCGCGCCAATACGGTTCATAAAGCCAAAGCCTTTATTACCGATTGGGCATACGAGCAAACCTTTGCCTTCGCCTTCCCACTCCTTCATGTCATTCACAGCCAAGCGCAATAGGTTGGTATTCAAACCACCGCACAGGCCTTTATCTGAAGTGACAACGATTAGACCCACGTTCTTTTCACTTTCACGTTTCACCAAGAATGCGTGCTTGTATTCTGGGTTTGCGCGAGACAAGTGAGCAGCTACGTTGCGGATCTTTTCGGCGTAGGGACGAGCGGCACGCATGCGTTCCTGCGCTCTGCGCATTTTCGCTGCTGCCACCATCTCCATCGCACGGGTGATCTTGCGCGTATTTTCAACGCTCTTGATCTTGGTGCGAATCTCTTTACTGCCGGCCATAACTCACCTCGCCTTAATAGACTGCTGTTGCCTTGAAGGATTCAATTGCCGCTACCAACAACTTTTCGTTGTCTGCTGACAAGTCTTTGCTAGATTCAATTGCATCCATCAATGGCTTGTTCTTTGACAACAGGAATGCATGCAAGGCGGACTCAAATGCCAAAACCTTAGGAACAGGCACATCATCAAAGTAACCCTTGTTGACAGTGAACAGTGTCGCCGCCATTTTGGAAACCGACAGAGGAGCATATTGCAATTGTTTCATCAGCTCAGTCACGATTTTGCCGCGCTCGAGTTGCTTACGTGTCGCTTCGTCCAAGTCGGAAGCGAATTGGGCGAATGCAGCCAATTCACGATATTGCGCCAGCGCCAGACGCACACCGCCACCCAGCTTCTTGATGACTTTAGTTTGCGCTGCACCACCCACACGTGACACCGAGATACCGGCGTTAATCGCAGGACGAACACCCGCGTTAAACAGGTCGGACTCCAAGAAGATCTGACCATCAGTAATCGAAATCACGTTGGTTGGAACGAAAGCAGAAACGTCACCCGCTTGTGTCTCAATCACAGGAAGAGCGGTCAAAGAACCTGTCTTACCCTTAACTGCGCCTTTAGTGAAAGCCTCAACGTACTCGGCATTCACACGTGCAGAACGCTCAAGCAAACGGGAGTGGAGATAGAACACGTCGCCTGGATAAGCTTCACGACCAGGAGGACGGCGCAACAACAGTGAAATTTGACGATACGCCCAAGCTTGCTTAGTCAAATCATCATAAACAATCAGTGCATCTTCGCCACGGTCACGGAAGTATTCACCCATGGTGCAACCTGCGTACGGAGCCAAGAATTGCATCGCGGCAGAATCAGAAGCAGTCGCTGCAACAATGATGGTGTATTCCAGTGCGCCATGCTCTTCAAGCTTGCGAACTACGTTTGCAACAGTCGATGCTTTCTGACCAATCGCCACATAGACGCAGGTCATATTTTGACCCTTTTGGTTAATGATGGCATCTACTGCTACCGCTGTCTTACCTGTTTGGCGGTCACCGATAATCAGTTCGCGCTGACCACGACCCACTGGAACCATTGAGTCAATCGCCTTCAATCCTGTTTGCACAGGTTGATCAACTGATTTACGAGCAATAACGCCTGGCGCTACTTTTTCGATCTTGTCAGTTAGCTTAGCGTTGATTGGACCTTTACCGTCAATCGGCTGACCCAACGCATTCACTACACGACCACACAATTCAGGGCCCACAGGCACTTCCAAAATACGACCGGTACATTTAACCGTATCGCCTTCGGTGATGTGTTCGTATTCACCCAAAATAACCGCACCCACAGAGTCACGCTCAAGATTCAGCGCCAAACCGAATGTGTTACCGGGGAATTCCAACATTTCGCCTTGCATCACGTCGGACAAACCGTGGACGCGGACGATACCGTCAGTCACGCTGACCACCGTACCTTCAGTGCGCGCTTGGGTCAGTGCTTCGAAGTTCTCGATGCGACTGCGAATCAAATTACTAATTTCGGAAGGATTGAGCTTCATCTGGATTTCCTTATTCTTGATAATTCTTTATCAGGCTAGGGCATTCGCCATTTCGCCAAGGCGGGTTCGCGCAGAACCGTCAATCACCTTGTCACCGGCGCGAATGACCACGCCACCCAACAAATCTTTTTTGACGTTACACGCCAACTTAATTTCTCGACCTAAACGCTTTTTCAGCGATGCGACAATTTTCTCTTGTTGTGCGACAGACAACTCGAATGCCGAATCGACCACCACATTAACTGTCTTTTCTGCTTCCGCCTTGAGTGCTTCAAAGTGGGCAGCAATTTCTGGCAGCTCTAACAAGCGTTGATTGTCGGCCAAGACGCGAACAAAGTTGCGTTGCTGATTGCTAGCACCTGTACCTACCAGCGCATCCATCAGTTCCGCAACTTTTGCCTTGGATACTTTGGGGCTGCTTACAACTGCGCGCAATTCCGCGTGTTGCACCGCCTCTGCCAAAGCAATAATCATCTCCGACCATGTCTTTAGTGCATTTAGCTTTTGTGCTTCTTCAAATGCCGCTTGAGCATAAGGACGCGCAGTTGTAATGGCTTGGGACATAGCGATTAGATTTCCGCAACAAGTTTATCGAGCAAATCGTTGTGAGCTTTGGGATCAATTTCACGACCCAGAATCTTGCTTGCTCCTGCCAGCGCAATGCTGGACACTTGCGTGCGAAGTTGTTCTTTAGCGCGAAAGACTTCTTGATCAATCTCAGCTTTAGCGCCCGCAACAATGCGATCACCTTCCACTTTAGCTTGATTTTTAGCTTCCTCAACGATTTCACTACCGCGCTTTTCGCCGTTAGCAATAATGTCGCCTGCCTTGGCTTTAGCTTCGCGCAAAATTTCAGCGGAGCGTTTAGCAGCAAGTTCCAAATCGAGCTTGGCGCGTTCAGCATCAGCCAAACCATCCGCGATTTGTTTCTTACGCGCATCCAATGCGGCAACGATCGGAGTCCAGACAAACTTCATGCTGAACCACACGAACAAAGCGAACATGATGGTCTGGGCGAGAAGAGTTGCATTGATATTCATGCAAGCTTCCTTTCTTTATTATGCGTTTGGTGTTGTAGGGAATTAACCAACGACCGCAAACAGGATGTACATCGCGATACCAACAGCAATCATTGGAACAGCATCAACCAAGCCCATCACAACGAAGAATTGTGTACGCAACATTGGAATCAGTTCTGGTTGACGCGCTGCGCCTTCCAAGAAACGACCACCCAAGATACCAATACCAACCGCTGCGCCCAGTGCGCCCAAACCCATCATCAATGCGCCAGCGATGTAAAGCAGTGCGTTTGCCATTTCCATTTTTATTTCTCCAGTTAATTAATACAAAGTTAAAGTGAAACGAAATTAGTGGTGCTCTTGATGCGCCATATCCAGATAGACAACTGTGAGCGTCATAAAGATAAACGCCTGCAAGGTGACAATCAGAATATGGAAGATTCCCCATCCCAAAGACAGCAGAATTTGTGAGCCAAAGAGCGTTACGTTTGTGGCTGAAAAACCAGCCCATGCGCCACCCATCAAGGCAATCAAAATAAAAATCATTTCACCAGCATACATATTGCCGAAGAGTCGCAACGCCAACGAGATAGGCTTTGCAATCAGATTCACGCCTTCCAACAGGAAGTTAACGGGCATACCCCATTTACCAAATGGCTGCAATGTCAGTTCGCCCACAAATCCGCCTAGGCCCTTCATTTTGACGCTGTAGTACAACACCAACAGAAACACGCCTATGGCCATACCAAAAGTAGCATTTGGATCAGTGGAGGGTACGACCTTAAAGAATGGAACGCCGAACGATCCCAACAACAATGGGATGTAATCAATTGGCAACAAGTCCATCAGGTTCATACTGAAAACCCAAAAAAATATGGTCAACGCAAGTGGCGCGACCATATTATTTTTTGCAGTGAAAGAGCCTCGCACACTACTATCGATGAACTCAATTGCCCACTCACAGAAATTTTGCAGGCCGCTTGGCGTACCTGCTACAACACTCTTCGCTACACTACGGAACATCCACAAAAATGCAGCGCCCAACAAAAACGACATAATCAACGTGTCGAGATTAAGTGCCCAAAAACCCATTTCTTTAGCTTGTTCCGCAGTATGCGCAACGCCCCATGTACCATCAGACAATTGTCCGTAAGTGAGGTTTTGTAAGTGGTGATGGATGTATTCCGCTGAGGTATGAGCTTCGCTGGACATATTTTTTCGCTATCTATTCAGTCTTAATTCGCAAAAACAAACGGGCCGTGAGTAGCACCGTCTGACCTAATACAAATCCGCCCAACACTGCAAGCGGCAACTTTAGTACCGCCATAACCAAAATTAGCGATACAACGACTGCCATAAAACGCTCGGCAGCGTAGAAATATAAAAGCCGTAATTGAAGATGTGCATCATGGGCTGAACGCTGATTTGCTCGAGACATTCTCCAAGCCATCAAGGCGCCATTGAGAACGGAAACTCCTCCCCCACTCAACACCGCTATCGCATACTGCGGCGTTGCCCCAAAACTGAAGACACAGACACTAGCGACTACTACAAAAATAAATTGCAACCCTGTAATTCGCTGTGCTTGTTTTTTTTCTTGTGCTTCTGCTTTTAGGAGCGCGGCGATAATAGCGGCGTTTAATGGGGGTGTCAAACAGTCTTCTGCTTTTTCACCCACTGCCTTTGTCAATTACCGCCCCGCCCAAGCTTGCTAATTAAATCACTCAACTGGTCATTGTTCGAAAAATCAATGACTAGTTTGCCTGCCCCACCCTTGCCGTTTTTAATGACTACGCGTGTTCCCAACTTTGCACTTAACTCTTCTTCTATGCGCGCTGTATCACGATCAATTTTAGGAGGCTGTTTAACTTGTCTTTGCACGGGTGTTTCGCCGTGTTGTTGAACCAACTTTTCCGCTTCACGCACAGAAAGCTTTTCCATCACAATTTTATTCGCCAACAAAATTTGTTGCGCAGCTTCCAATGGCAACACTGCTCGTGCGTGTCCCATATCAAGTAGCCCATCCATCAACATTTCTTGCACATCCTGCGGCAACTTCAGCAAGCGTAATAAATTACTTGCTGCACTACGTGAGCGCCCTACCGCATCTGCTGCTGCTTGGTGCGTCATTTGAAATTCATCAATCAAGCGCTGAATACCGATGGCTTCTTCCAATGGATTCAAATCTTCGCGTTGAATATTTTCAATTAGCGCCATAGCCAGCACAGCTCTGTCTTCTACTTTTCGAACTAAAACAGGCACCTGTTTCAGTTCCGCAATTTGGGCCGCGCGCCAGCGTCGCTCACCCGCAATAATTTCATACATTCCATTCGGCAATTCACGCGCCAAAATAGGCTGCATTACTCCTTGCGCTCTAATTGAGTTGGCCAATTCATTCAGCGAAGTTTCGTCCATACGACTGCGTGGCTGATATTTCCCTGGTCGTAATTGATCGACCTTCAATTCGCGTAACGCATCGTTTACTTTAGGAGCACTACTGCCCATCAATAATGCATCCAACCCACGTCCCAATCCTTTGTTTGCTACCACCATGATTTTTTCCTATCGCATTAATTATTTAGTTTGTGATGATTGATGCGTTATTCATCAACTCACCCGCCAGCGCCAAATAGGCTTGCGTTCCCTTTGATTGCGCATCATGACAAAGCACCGGTACACCATAACTTGGCGCTTCCGCTAATCGCACATTGCGAGGAATAACGGTGCGATATACCTTGTCTCCAAAGTGCTGCTGCAATTGATCTGAAACTTGTTGGGCCAGGGAGTTACGCGGATCAAACATGGTGCGCAGCAAGCCTTCTATTTCTAAATCTGGATTCAAATTTTCACGTACTTTGCGAATGGTATTCACTAGGTCACTTAAACCCTCCAGCGCGTAATACTCACACTGCATAGGGATCATCACAGAACGCGCGGCGCACAGTCCATTCAAGGTTAGTAAGTTAAGTGCTGGCGGGCAATCAACTAGAATATAGTCATATTCCTCCACAACCTGCTCAAGCGCATTTTTGAGCCTCATCTCGCGCCCCTCAACTCCCACCAATTCAATTTCCGCACCCGCCAAATCTCGGTTAGCGGGAATAACGTCGTAACCACCTTTTTCCGATGCAATGCGCGCTTGAGCAACAGTCGCTTCATCTAACAGCACGTGATAAATTGAAGTTTGCAGGTCGCCCTTATTAATTCCACTTCCCATGGTCGCATTACCTTGTGGATCCAGATCCACCAACAACACGCGTTTTTTAGCGGCGGCTAGACTAGCGGCCAAATTGACGGTGGTTGTGGTTTTACCCACCCCCCCTTTTTGGTTCGTGATCGCCATTATTTTTGTCATGCCGTGCGCTCCTCCAATATCTTTGCAATCACCAAACTACGTGCCGCATTTACTCCTGGAACTTTGAGTTGAATAACTTGCTCGATTTCACATCCATCAGGAATGCTTGCCAACTCATCTTCTGGCACGCCTTTCATTGCCACCCACCGTCCCTTGGATGCAAGCAAATGCCGGCTGACCCGTACAAAATCCCCTAGCTCAGCAAAAGCACGGGAAATGATTCCATCAAAAGAATAGTCAGGATTCCACTCTTCAACGCGCCCACAGTGGACACTTACATTGCTCAAACCCAGTTCAATTGCAGCTTGCTGAACAAACCCCGTTTTTTTGCTATTACTATCTAACAACGTAAATTGCCAATCAGGACGTGCAATTGCCAATACCAAACCAGGCATTCCCCCGCCACTCCCCACATCCAACCACCGCCCTTCCCAAAGGTGGGGTAATACAGCAAGACTATCCAGTAAGTGGTGACTCACCATCTCGGACTTGCCACGAATAGCTGTGAGATTAAATACTTTGTTCCATTTGTGCAGCAAATCTACATAAGCCAACAGCTTGGTCTGCGTACTTTCCGATAGATCCAAGTTTAATTCTGCAACGCCCGTCCGTAATATTTTGGCGTTATTCATGCCTCAGCTTGCACACTGTGTGCCCCCTTAAAACCTCGCTTCAAATGCACCAACAATAATGAAACGGTGGCGGGCGTTATGCCGGCAATGCGTCCTGCTTGACCAATTGTTTGTGGCTTATGTTGATTAAGTTTTTGTTGGGCTTCCATAGACAGTCCGCGTACCGAGCGGTAATCCAAATCGTCCGGTAAATTAAAATCTTCATAGTGAGCGCGCCGATCAATTTCTCCCTGTTGTTTTTCGATATACCCTTGATATTTAGCTTCCACTTCAATTTGCAACGCTACTGCTTCTGGCGCAGCGACCCCCGCACCTGGAAGCGTCATCAGGGCGGCATACGTCACTTCAGGGCGGCGTAATAGCTCGTGTAACGAATATTCGCGCTCAATACTTTTTCCTAGCACGCGATGGGCATCTTCAACTGGTAAAATGCGCGGATTCACCCACGTGCTCCGCAAGCGTTGCGATTCCAATGCTACGGCTTCTCGCTTCGCTTCAAACGCTTGCCAACGCTCATCACCTACAATGCCCAAGGTTCGCCCAATTTCAGTTAGGCGCGAGTCCGCGTTATCTTCACGCAATTGCAAACGATATTCAGCACGACTGGTAAACATGCGATAAGGCTCGATGGCACCACGTGTAATCAAGTCATCCACCATCACGCCCAAATACGCCTCATTGCGCTTCGGGCACCACGCTTCTCGTTCCTTCGCAAATAATGCAGCATTCACGCCCGCTAATAACCCTTGCGCAGCAGCTTCTTCGTAGCCCGTAGTGCCATTAATCTGCCCCGCAAAAAATAAACCTTGTATCTGTTTGGTTTCTAAAGAATTTTTTAACCCACGAGGGTCGAAATAGTCATATTCAATCGCATACCCTGGGCGCAAGATATGCGCATTTTCCAAGCCCTTTATAGAACGAACCAAAGCCAACTGCACATCAAAGGGCAAACTGGTAGATACCCCATTGGGATAAATTTCATACGTGGTCAAACCTTCTGGCTCTAGAAAAATCTGATGCGAAGTCTTGCCCGCAAAACGTGTAATTTTGTCTTCGATTGAGGGGCAATACCGAGGCCCAACCCCTTCGATTACACCAGTGAATAGCGGTGAACGATCTAGTCCACCCCGAATAATTTCATGCGTTCGCTCATTTGTTTCCGTGATCCAACAAGGTAATTGGCGCGGATGCTGGGTCGCATTCCCCATAAACGAAAATACTGGAACAGGATCATCGCCGTGTTGCACTTGCATTGCCGAATAATCAATCGTTCGGCCATCAATGCGGGGAGGTGTGCCTGTTTTTAGGCGTCCCGCCGGCAACGCCATTTCTCGCAAACGCTGCGCCAACCGTACAGCAGGCGGATCACCCGCACGCCCAGCAGCATAATTAGATTGGCCCACATGAATTAAACCCGCCAAGAACGTGCCTGCTGTCAGAACGACACTCCTAGCAGAAAACCGCAATCCCAGTTGCGTCAATACACCCACAACTCGTCCCTGCTCTAACAATAAATCATCTACGGCCTGCTGAAACAGCCATAAATTAGGCTGATTTTCCAATCGAGTACGAATGGCTTGTTTATACAAAACACGATCTGCTTGTGCGCGAGTTGCACGCACCGCCGGCCCTTTACTAGCATTCAAAATGCGGAACTGAATCCCTCCCTCATCGGTTGCGGCCGCCATTGCACCACCCAAAGCATCGACTTCTTTAACTAGATGCCCTTTGCCAATGCCTCCGATAGAGGGGTTGCATGACATCTGCCCCAACGTCTCGATGTTGTGGGAAATCAGCAGCGTCTTGCAACCAGCACGTGCGCTAGCCAGCGCAGCCTCCGTACCAGCATGGCCACCACCCACCACAACGACATCAAATTTATCAAGGAAATTCATATTGCTGCCAACTAAAAAGGACGCGCATCTTACTCCAGCAGGATTAGATTACAAAACCGATTGTTTCACGTGAAACAGATTGTGGCTGCTTGAGGTGGTTTTATTTGCCTATGCAAAAACGGCTAAATATCTCGCCCAATAAATCATCTGCCACAAACTCCCCTGTGATTTGATTGAGTGCCAGCTGTGCGTGCCGCAGCTCCTCGGCCAAGAGTTCTTGCGCTTCAAGCTGTTGCGAAGCAGCGTCTAGATGTTCTGAGGCTCGATCAATAGCAACGAGATGGCGTGTACGTGCCATAAATACGCCAGCCTCTTGTCGCCAGCCGATGGTTTGCAAGACACATTCACGCAATGCTTCAATTCCAATATCCGCTTTGGCTGATAGGTAAAGATGTGTGACACCCTTTTCTTCAATCACCCTCGCAACTTGTTGTGTAAGGTCGATTTTATTGTGAACAAATAGGCACGGAATATGATTAGGAATACGCGCCAACAAGGGCATGATTTCAGCAGGATTGGGATTGGCACTGTCGATTAACACCAACACCAAGTCAGCACGCTCGATGTTTTGTTGAGTACGCTCCATGCCCAAACGCTCAACCACATCTTCTGTTTCACGCAATCCTGCGGTATCTATGATGTGTAGCGGTACACCGTTAATTTGCAACACTTGGCGAATTGCATCTCGCGTAGTACCTGCGATATCACTGACTAGTGCGACCTCTTCTCCCGCCAAGCGGTTCATCAAACTAGATTTCCCCACATTGGGCGCGCCCACCAAGACCACTTGTGCGCCTTCACGCAGAATACTGCCTTGTTTAGCTAGTTCGCCAATGCGCCTAAGTTCCCCTTGAATGGCATCTATTTTTGCAGCCAGCTTGTGTGTATCTGTTTCGACTACGCCCTCTTCTTCCGGAAAGTCTAGCGTTGCTTCAACATACATTCGCAAATCAATCAGGCGTTTTACAACAGAATGGATTACATTAGAAAAGTCACCTTGTAATGATCTGACAGCGCTACGTGCGGCTTGCTGCGTAGTGGCTTCAATTAAATCTGCCACACTCTCCGCTTGCGCCAAGTCCATCTTGTCGTTCATAAAGGCCCGTTCGGTGAACTCGCCGGGTTGCGCTAACCGCGCTCCAAGTGCCAAACAACGCTGTAATACCAACTCTAATACACCTTGCCCACCATGACCCTGCAGCTCCAGCACTTCCTCGCCCGTGTAGGAAAGAGGCGCAGGAAAATACAGGGCTATGCCTTGATCTAGCACGCTATTGTCTGCTGCAAAAAAGGGGGTGTAAGTGGCGACTCTAGGTTCAAGCAAGCGACCTGTTAGCGTGTTGGATAAACGCTCCAAGCCAAACCCAGAGATGCGCACGATGCCAATACCACCGCGGCCAGGAGCGGTCGCAATAGCGGCAATAATGTCAGGTCTTTTTTGCACCAAGCTGTTCGGCCTCTGCGGCACGCTTGATATACCACTGCTGACCAATTGACAGCACGTTATTTACGATGGAATACAACACCAGTCCCGCAGGGAAAAAGAAGAACACCACGCTAAAAGCAATCGGCATGATTTGCATGACTTTCGCTTGAATCGGGTCAGTGGGTACGGGATTCAACTTACTTTGAATCAACATACTGGCGCCCATGATCAGCGGCAAAATGTAGTAAGGATCAGTGGCTGATAAGTCATTAATCCATCCAATAAAAGGGGCGTGACGGAGTTCAACACTTTCCAAAATTGCCCAATATAGGCCGATAAAAACGGGGATTTGAATCAACATTGGCAAACATCCGCCCAAAGGATTGATTTTTTCCGTCTTGTACAAATCCATCATGGCTTTGTTCAACCGTTCGCGGTCATCGCCATACTGTTTCTTAATTTTTTCTAGTTTTGGAGCAACCACACTCATTTTAGCCATTGAACGATAGCTGGCTGCCGACAACGGGAAGAAAGCCAATTTAATCAGCACCGTCAACAACACGATAGCCACCCCCCAGTTATGCACGAGGTCATTCAAAAACGACATCGCCCAAAACAACGGCGCCGCAAAAACTGTAAAAATGCCGTAATCCACCGTTAGCCCCAAACCTGGTGCAATTTCGTCCAACTTAGTCATGGCGGGACCAACATACAATTGGTTGCTAATCGTTTGTGTTTGATTAGGTTCAACGCTCGCCATAGGCAGGATCACGCCAACTGAATTGAGATTTCCTTCCACGTGTTTAGTATAAAACTCACGTGGTGACTTGCCTTGTGGTAACCAAGCAGATACAAAGTAATGCTGCACCATCCCTACCCAGCCGTTATCTGATTCTTTAGGTAGAGAAACCTTATTCTTTTCAATATCCGAGAAATCTATCTTTAAATATTTATCCAGATCAGTGTATGCAGCCGCCCCTGTGTAGGTAGGAACAAAAGCTGAAGCGCCTTCAGGCGGAGTCGAATCGCGCAGCAACTGAAAATATGCGGATGGTTGAATAGCTACGCCACTTGTATTTTGAACGGCATAAACAACATCCACCAAATAGTTACCACGGTGGAATATGTAGGTTTTATTAACCAGTACGCCTTCAACAGCTTTTGCTGTCAGTTTGACCTCAATCGTGTCTTTTCCCTCAAGCAAAGTAAACATATCCGAATCTGTTTGATATTCGGCGTTGTGTGTTGGCAAGCCCTTACCCAACAATCCAGATTGCTCTACGTAAGTCAGACTTCCTTCGCGTTGAAACAGCACTATCGGCTTGGCTTGATCATTGGCATTACGATGTTGTAAAAGAGAAAGGCGTTCAATATTGCCGCCCGCTGTGTTGATTTCGGCTTCAAAAACGTCTGTTTTAACATGTAACGTTTTACCGTTAAGCACTTTACTTGTAACTACAGGCGCAGATACTTGGGGCGCTACAGCAGTGACAACTGAAGGTACGCTCGAATCTTTGCTAGGTGATATAGATGATGAAACGCTCGCTTGAGGTTGATTTTGTCGCGACCACTCCCCCCACAATACAACTAGAGAAAAGGAAAAAATTAAGAAAAGAAATAGCCGACGCATATCCATCTGTGTACACCCTAATAATTAACTTATGGAACAGGATCGTAGCCACCCGAATTAAATGGATGGCACCGCCCTACTCGCTTAATTGACATCCACAAACCCTTAATCGCACCATATTTCTCAATGGCCTCATATGAGTATTGTGAACAAGTAGGACTAAAACGACAGGAAGGCGGTGTCATCGGACTGATAAACCGTTGATATCCACGCACAAGCTTTAAGAAAAAACGCTTCATTTTTGCTGTAAGGCTCGTTGTATGGATTCATTTAACGCAAGTTGCGCCGCCACTTTATCTACTGCATCAGGCACTTTACGTAGGCGAATAACAATATCTCGCGCTACCCGAGCATCACCCAAAAGACGGAAGGCCTCACGAATTTGCCGCTTAATTCGATTCCGAAGGACCGCACTGGGTGCAACCCGCTTACCCACTGTTACACCTAGCCTTGCGTTTGTTTGTGTATTGGGTTCTGAATGAACCGCAAACCAAGGATTGGTATGCGCTCTTGCTTTGAGTATTCGGGAAAAACCATCTCGACGCGATAATCTATAGCGTCGAGAAAATATAAACGTTTTTACTGAATTACACGCCAAGACGCACGCGGCCTTTGGCTCGACGTGCAGCAATAACAGCACGACCACCCTTTGTTTTCATGCGAACTAGAAAGCCGTGCGTACGTTTGCGCTTAATAACGGAAGGTTGAAAGGTACGTTTCATGGTTAGATTCCTTTGTTGGTGAATTGAAAAGCGCGCGATTACAATCGCTTGCGGCCTTTCTGTCAAGCCATTTTAACTTGTGGATAACTTTTTAGGGAGCTTGTAGAATACGACCGTTCCCAGTTTTCTTCAGTTAGTCTTTATGCCTTCAAATGGTTTGTCGAGTAGTTGCCAGCAATTCTTCAAAGATTTGCTGCCTTTACAACAATACAATTCTTGGATTAAACCTTTGGTCTTTGAGGTGGTGGGTAATCGTTTAATTTTAACGGCGCCGAATAGTTTTACGCTGCGCATTATTCAAGAACGATTCTTATCGGAAATAACTAAACGCGCGATACCTTTTTTTCAAACTTCACCAGAAGTTGAATTGCGTATTGAAAAACACCCAACTCAAAAACAAACTCAAAAAAGCATTCCCAATTCAACACTTAAAGAATCCCCTGCACCGGTGGCTGTAAAAGCACCAAAAATAACCAACAAACTCAATTCACAACTAACGTTTGAAACTTTTGTTACCGGTAAAGCAAACCAGTTAGCACATGCAGCAGGTCTACAAGTCGCGGAAACTCCAGGGATGACTTACAACCCTTTATTTATATATGGTGGTGTGGGTTTGGGAAAAACCCATTTACTTCAATCTATTGGAAATTTGGTTGCTAAAGAAAATCCTCAGGCAAAAATCAGTTATATTCATGCAACCAATTATGTTTCTGGTGTCGTAAAAGCTTTTCAAACCAAGAGCTTTGATGAATTTAAGCAACATTACAACTCTCTGGATTTATTGTTAATTGACGATATTCAATTCATCGCTGATAAACCAGGTACTCAACAAGAATTTTTCTACACACTAAATTCCTTAATAGACACACACAAACAAGTTGTTATTACCTGTGATACGTTTCCCAAAGAAATTACCGGAATTGAACCTCGCTTAACCTCTCGCTTCACCTGTGGCTTAACTGTCGCCATAGAACCCCCAGGTCTTGAAATGCGGGTTGCTATCCTGCTTCAAAAATCTGCTAATAACAGTACGCCTATCACAGAAGATGTCGCCTTCTTTATAGCAAAACATGTACGCTCAAATATCAGAGAATTAGAAGGTGCACTCAATCGTATTGAAGCTTATGCACGCTTTCATAAACGTTCTATTACCATCGATTTAGCCAAAGAAGCATTACGCGATCTACTCGCTGCACAAAATAAACAGGTTACTATCGAAAATATTCAAAAGACAGTTGCTGATTTTTATCGGCTAAAAATGGTTGATTTACTATCAAAGAAACGTACTCGGGTCATTGCTAGACCACGTCAAATTGCCATGAGTTTAGCGCGTGAATTAACCCAATTAAGTCTTCCTGAAATTGGCAATGCATTTGGTGGACGTGACCACACCACGGTTTTACATGCCTGCAAAACAATTGAATTGTTGCGAAACTCCGATAATGTAATTGAAGCAGATTTCAATTTATTACATCAAACCTTACGTGGATAAGTAACTTAAGGTTGTTGATGAATTGTTGATAAGGGTAATTATGCGGTTGTGTATTAATTGTTTCAACATGCTGTACATAAATTGCACTTTGATTTATTAACATCTTTCAATAGAAGTAGAACATTGAATTAATTGTACTTTTATAGTTACTCACAGATTTAGCTGGCCTTATTATTCTTATTAAGTATTTAAGGAAAAAACATATGTTTATAAAACAAATTAGTCGTAATGATTTACTAACCCCCCTACAAGCTGTCGTAGGTATTGTTGAACGCAAACAACCCTTGCCTATTCTTTCAAACGTA
>JABFSI010000037.1 GCA_013140695.1 Sideroxydans sp.
AGCCCGCTTTCTCCATCTTCATTTCTTGACCGTGCGCATCGCGCACCACACAACCCAATTCGGCACGAATGTGACCAATGCGCGTAAGGGGAAATTTAAGTTGTTCCGCCAGCGCGGCCAGCACATCACGCTGACTTTCTGATGCGGTGAAGCACAACTCGTAATCATCGCCGCCGGACAACGCGCAACGCAATGCAACCTCCTCTTCAACGCTATCATCCACGCACGGTATCAATGTCGCTTCAACTTCCGCGCCCACCTGTGAGCGCGCCAAGATATGTCCAAGGTCAGCTAGCAAACCATCCGAAATATCGATGGCACTATGCGCAATCCCGCGCAACGCCAAGCCCAATGCGACACGCGGTTGTGGTTGATGCAGCGCCTTCAAACATGCATCGCGCACCTCACCATAGAATTTAATTTTTCCTTGCAAATTGGCGAGCCCCAACGCCGCTTGCCCCAGCTTGCCCGACACCCAAATATCATCTCCCACCTGTGCGCCATCGCGGCGCAACGCTTTGCCACATGGCACTTCGCCCATGATGGTGACGCATAAGTTAAGCGGGCCACGTGTCGTGTCCCCGCCGATGAGTTCCACCCCGTTGTCGTCTGCCAACGCAAAGAATCCTGCGCTGAATTTTTGCAACCACTCATCATCTATCGTAGGAAGCGACAAAGACAGCGTCGCCCAACGCGGCACCGCCCCCATCGCCGCAAGGTCAGATAAATTCACCGCCAGCGTTTTGTGTCCCAACTTAAACGGATCGGCATCCGCAAAAAAATGCGTGCCACTCACCAGCATGTCAGTGGAGATGGCCAGCTCTTTACCCTCTGAAATTCTAACGAGCGCTGCATCATCACCCACCCCCAGTTCCGCACTGGGCGTGGGGCGAGTGAAATAGGTTTGGATGAGATCGAATTCCGACATGACCTACGACAATTGAGCAATACGCCATACTGCCGTGGCTAATTTAGCCATCTGTTTTTGCCGCATAGCAATTCGCTCAGGGGTCCAGTCAACATTGTCGGCGGCAACTTTAGATGTGAGTTGAAAATGGCTTGCTGCAAATACTGCTTTCTTAACCGAAAACGCGGCATTACCAATATCTCGATTTGAGCTTTTATCCAGCAGAACCATATTGCCCAGTCGATAAACCATAGCATCGGCTTCTTCGTCATTAAAAGCATCCCAGCCAACTTCTGGGCTTTGAGGAAGAATGTGTTCCACACTCAATGCAACATTATCAAAATCTTGTTCTTGACCACCCGCTTGTTTTTCCAGTGCACATAAAACGTAACGAACAATTTTTGGATTTCGCGTCCGAAACACTTTCTCCGTAAAACTAATACTGAATGTTTCATCGTTAGGATAAATGGCTTTCATACCCATCAAAGCCTCACTGGCATTAGTGTATTCGCCGTGAGTAATCTTTTGAGCAACAGAAAAATACACTCGTTCTTGTTCGTTGGGTGACTGACCGCCAATGACGTTGTATCTCATCGAAATCACCACGCAACCACGCAACAACGACTCAAATTCGCTATCCGAAAATTTACGGCGAGCCGCAACAATCAAAGGAAAAGGCTGTTTGACGCCGAACAACCTTAACTCACGCACATAACCTTTTAATTTGGTATTCCATAGCGATGCTTCTGGCGAAGTTAATGCCAAATAAACATCCATGTCTTCTTCCATGCCGCGCAACAACTCAAATACCGCATCTCGACTGCCAACCTTGTCACGAATGGCTTTGAATAACTCGGCTTTCCGTACAAAGGCACGCCGACTCATCCAGTGCACCCGTAAAAAATCAGGGAAACTCTCGCTACCTAGTCGGCCTACCATCGCTTCCCAACGGTCTTCCAATACTTTCATCTCATGAGCATGTTCCGTATTGCGATGTAGCAATGAAAATAGATAATTTTTCAACAGATCTGTAGAGGAAAGCTTTACACCTCGCGCATTCAGGGTCTCAAACACCTTGTACGCATTCAATTCGTCGGTAACATTTATTACCGTAAAAAATAAGCGGTCGCTCATATTTTCAACCAAGCTTGCCAACACAACTCCTGCATCACCCTTTGATTCTTTTAGATATTGAGTAACACGTGTATCAAACCATTCAAACGCCTTCCTCAATCCATGTTCAGAGGCTTTAAATCCACGTACAGGCAAATGTCCTAATGGCACAAGATAAGTTTGAAAATAATCATTGTTGTTACGATTGAGTGTCAGCTTTGAACGAGGCACCAATGTCACAGGATCTAGGTAGCCAATATATGTTTGGCGTATTTGCTCGATCCGTTGTTGATTGTTCGCAGCGTTATCCCCCCCCTCAACCAATTTGTGCAAGTTTTTCAAAGCTGCCAACACAATCAAACTCAAGGTAGTCAATCGTTGCTGACCATCAATCACATCAAACACTTTGTCATCACTCGACTGCAGCACCAAATACCCCATGTAGTGAGCAGGTTCACCGCCTTCGCTTACAGTTGCCAAAATATCAGCCCACAAATCTTCCCACTCGGTTTCTGTCCAACTGTAATCGCGTTGAAATGGGGGGATTTTGTATGTCAAACCATTGCCGATTAACTTTCGGTATGTATTATTTTCCGTCTTAAAGTTTGTGGCTGACATGGCATCTCCTAATGTGAGGCGAAAGCTTTATTTCTGTCACTTAATGTTTGTCGACACTTCAACAGCGCGCACTTGCGTCGCGAGTTTGTCCAGTACGCCATTAACAAACTTATGCCCATCACTTCCGCCGAAAGTTTTGGCGAGTTCGACGGCTTCGTTGATGACGACGCGATACGGCACTTCGGGTTGATGAATCAATTCATACGCGCCCACGAGCAACACGGAAAATTCGACGGGGCTTAATTCATGCACGGCACGATCCAAGTGGGGTGCAATTTTTTCGGCCAGCATTTCGTTGTGTTCAATCGTGCCGCGCAACAGCTGGCTGAATAAGGCGAGGTCATAACGCCCAATGCTTTTTTCTGCGAGGGTGGCTTTTTCAATGAGCGAGGCAGGTTTGGCAGATAAGCGCCATTCATATACGCCTTGCATAGCCAGTTCGCGCGCGCGATGGCGTAAGCTTTTAGCAGGGCTTGCACTTTTGATTTCACTCATGAAAATTCCTTCAATAAATTAACCATCTCAATTGCCACTAATGCGGCTTCTGCGCCCTTTACATTCATGCGCACTTCGGCTTGTTCGTCGGTGTTGGTGGTGAGGATGGCGTTGGCGATAGGGACACCACTGTGGAGTTGCACTTCGCCCACGCCGCGTGCGGATTCGTTGCACACGATTTCAAAGTGGAAGGTGTCGCCACGGATGACGGCGCCGAGTGCAATGAGCGCGTCGAATTTGCGTGACTGCGCCATGCTTTGCAACGCCAACGGAATCTCCAGCGCACCTGGCACGGTGGCGAGTGTGATGTCGTCTTCACTCACGCCGCTCTTCACCAGCTGCATAAAACAAGCGGCTAACAATCCTTCACACACGACTGGATTAAAACGGCTTTGCACGATGCCGATGCGCATGCCTGTGCCGTTTAGGTTTTGTTTGATTTCTTTCATTTCGCATCCTTTGATGAGCAGTAACTTACAATTTCTAAACCGAAGCCAGCCATGCTTGGCATTTTGTGCGGGGTGGCAATGACGCACATTTTTCCCACGCCCACATCACGCAAAATTTGCGCGCCAATGCCGTAATTTTTTGGGTCCCACTTCGGTGTAGCGTTGCCCACGTGCGTGCCGAGTGCGCGCGCCAACAACACTTCGGGTGTTTCATCTTGATGCATCAACACCAACACGCCACTCGATGCGGCGCTAATTTTTAGCAGCGCTTCATGCACGCTGGTGCTTTTAGCAAAGCTCGCTTGCTCCATAAAGTCCATCACTGACAGGGGTTCATGCACGCGCACCAGTGTTTCAAATTCGGGGCGGATGTCGCCCCTCACCAAAGCCAAATGCGTGCGCTGCGTGCTTTTGTCTGAATAGGCGAACAGCTCGAATTCGCCATACGCAGTCTGTACAGTGCGCTGCCCTACGCGCTCCACTAAAGGCTCGTTGTGAATGCGATATTCAATCAAGTCGGCGATGGTGCCGATTTTTAAGCCATGTTGTTTGGCGAACGGAATGAGATCGGGCAGGCGTGCCATCTCGCCATCTTCTTTCAAAATTTCGCAGATGACCGCAGCAGGTGTGACACCTGCCAATTGAGCCAAATCGCAACCTGCTTCGGTATGCCCAGCACGTACCAACACACCGCCCTCTTTCGCCATCAACGGGAAGATGTGTCCGGGTTGCACGATGTCAGCGGGCTGCGCATTTTTATTCGCGGCGGCAAGCACGGTACGCGCTCTATCCGCTGCGGAGATACCGGTGGTGACGCCTGTTGCCGCTTCGATGCTCAAAGTAAAGTTGGTCGCCAAGGGCAAGCCGTTTTCACGCACCATCAGGGGCAGGGCTAACTGTTTGCAGTGTGCTTGCGTTAAGGTGAGACAAATCAAGCCGCGCGCATGCTTGGCCATGAAGTTAATCATCTCTGGGGTGGCAAACTCCGCTGCGAATACGAGGTCGCCTTCGTTCTCACGGTCCTCTTCATCCACCAACACAACCATGCGTCCGGCGCGAATTTCTTCAATGATTTCTTGTATGGGTGCGACTTCGGTCATTTCAATTACTCTTTCTCTGCTTGCAGCATGCGTTCTACATAGCGCGCAATCAGGTCAATTTCCAGATTCACCTGTGCGCCCGTTTTTAATTCATTCAATGTGGTCACTTCCAAAGTATGAGGAATAAGATTCACTTCAAATTCATGGCCTGCCACACGATTAACCGTCAGGCTTACTCCGTTGATGGTGATAGAGCCTTTGGTCGCGATGAATTTAGAGAGGACTTCAGGCGCACGCACAATCAAGCGCCAGCTCTCGCCAATGTCATTAAAGGCAATCACCTCGCCCACGCCATCCACGTGCCCACTTACCAGATGTCCGCCCAATCTATCGGACAGGCGCAAGGCTTTCTCCAGATTGACGTGCTTACCTTTCTCTCCCAAACCTGTGGTGCAACTCAAGGTTTCACGCGAGACGTCGACGATGAAGTCATTACCGACGATTTCGATAACGGTCAGGCACACGCCATTCACCGCGATGCTGTCGCCCGTTTCGACATCATCCAGACCCAGCACTTCGGTCGCAATCATGATGCGCAATCCCCCTACACGGTCTTGCACGGATTTGATGAGCCCTGCGTCTGCAATGATTCCACTAAACATGCTTAATTCTCCTTGCTACCGTCATTCCCGCGAAAGCGGGAATCCAGCAAAACAAATAGCTCGCGAAGCGAACAAAATCTTGAGATTGACCCGCTACGCGGGGATTTTTATATCAACTGGATTCCCGCTTTCGCGGGAATGACGAGCTTATTTTTCACGCGCGCAGTGATGCGCAAATCTTTCCCCACCTGCCGCACATCCTGCCACGTTAATTCCACTCGCTGATTCAATTGCGTCAATTCACCCAGAGTAGCTAACCCACGCGCGGCGTCGCCTAATAATTGCGGCGCGAGATACAGCACAAGCTCGTCTACCAACCCTGATTTCAGTAATGCGCCATTCAACGTGCCGCCCGCCTCAACCAGCACTTCATTGATGCCACGCTGCGCCAAGTCGCGCAATACGCTAGGCAAATCAATTCCAGATTCAACACGTGGCATCACACTCACAGATGCACCCAGCGCGCGCAATGCGCTGTGCTTTTGAGTATCGTTAGATGCGGTGTAAATCAAAGCGCTGCCTCCACCCGTGAGGGAGGGAGCGAGTACGCGAGCATTCAAAGAGATGCGCAACTCGCTATCCAACACCACGCGCAGCGGTTGTCGCGTCGCACCGCTATCGCGCACATTAAGCTGCGGATCATCTGCCAACACCGTGCCAATACCCGTGAGCACGGCACAAGAACGCGCACGCCACTGTTGCACATCCTGCCGCGCCGCATCCCCCGTTATCCATTGACTCACGCCGTTCGCCAATGCCGTGCGGCCATCTAAACTGCTGGCGATTTTGCTACGCACCCACGGTATGCCGCGCGTCATACGTGAGACGAAGCCAATATTCAGTTCACGTGCCTCCGCTTCCATCAATCCGCATTCGGCGGCGATACCTGCTGCTTTCAATTTGGCGATACCCCGCCCTGCGACCAATGGATTCGGGTCTTGCATGGCGACCACCACCCGCGCCACACCCGCCGCAATGAGCGCATCCGCACACGGCGGTGTGCGTCCGTGGTGACTGCACGGCTCTAACGTGACATAGGCGGTTGCACCACGAGCAGCCTTACCTGCCGCGCGCAAGGCATGTACTTCCGCATGCGGCTCCCCCGCACGCTCATGCCAACCTTCGGCGATATTTTTGTCATCTTTGACCAACACACAGCCAACACGAGGATTAGGGGAAGTTGTATTCAACCCACGTTGCGCCAATTGCAACGCAAGCGCCATCCACCGACTGTCGTCTAGCAGCATGGCTAATCACTCTTGCGCCGACGTACGGGCGTTTTACGCATGGCATCCACTGCGTCAGTGAAGTCATCCACGTCTTGAAAACTTTTATACACGGAAGCAAAACGAATGTAGGCAACCTTATCCAGCTTCAACAATTCTTTCATGACCATTTCACCAATCTGACGCGAGCCGATTTCGCGCTCGCCAAATGCAAAAACTTTTTGCGTGATGTGGTCGATGGCGACATCCACTAACTCGGTAGGCACAGGACGTTTGTGCAACGCCCGATTGAAACTGGTGCGTAATTTTGATTCATCGAACTCGCTACGCATGCCGTTCTGCTTAACCACTTGAGGCATGCGCAACTCGACATTTTCAAACGTGGTGAAGCGTTTTTCGCACAACAAACAACGACGACGACGACGCACACTGTCGCCTTCTTCGCTTTCGCGCGTATCAATAACTTGCGTATCGGGGTGTTTGCAGAAAGGGCATTTCATAATTGGGAAGAGTGGAGGGGGAAGAGTAAAGGGAAGGGTTCGGCTTTTACCCTTCTCCCTTCCCCCAGCTCACATTAGGCTCCGTAAACTGGGAAAGCCGTCGTCAGTTTCTTCACTTCACCGACTACGCGTGCGATCACGGCTTCATCGTTCGGCGCATCCAACACGTCGGCGATGAGGTGAGCCAATTTTTCAGCTTCCAATTCTTTGAAGCCACGTGTCGTCATCGCTGGAGAACCGATACGGATGCCGGAGGTCACGAATGGTTTTTCCGGATCGTTAGGGATAGCGTTTTTGTTCACGGTGATGTGTGCTTTGCCCAAAGCGGCTTCTGCATCTTTGCCGGTCAACTTCTTGGCACGCAAGTCAACAAGGAACACATGGCTGTCAGTGCGGCCCGAAACGATGCGCACACCGCGCTCTGTCAGCACTTTCGCCATCACGCGGGCATTGTCGATCACTTGTTTTTGGTAAGCCTTGAATTCGCTACTCGCCGCTTCTTTGAATGCCACCGCCTTGGCCGCGATGACGTGCATCAAAGGTCCACCTTGCAGTTGCGGGAAGATGGCAGAGTTCAATGCTTTTTCGTGTTCCGCTTTAGCCAAGATCAAACCGCCACGAGGGCCACGCAAGGTCTTGTGGGTGGTGGTGGTCACGAAGTCAGCGATGCCGACTGGGCTTGGGTAGTATCCTGCCGCGATCAGACCTGCGTAGTGCGCCATGTCCACGAACAGATAAGCGCCGACGCTGTCGGCAATGGCGCGGAAACGCTTCCAGTCGATGACCAGCGCGTAAGCAGAAGCACCTGCCACGATCATCTTGGGCTTGTGTTCGGTCGCCAAAGCTTGCACTTGGTCGTAATCGATCTCTTCTTTGTCGTTAAGACCGTACTGGATGGCGTTGTACAACTTGCCGCTGATGTTCACCGATGCACCGTGGGTCAAGTGACCGCCATGCGCCAAGCTCATTCCAAGGATGGTGTCGCCGGGTTTCAAGACAGACACATAAACGCCTTGGTTAGCCTGCGAACCGGAGTGCGGTTGCACGTTGGCATATTCCGCACCGAACAACGCCTTTGCGCGGTCGATGGCCAGTTGTTCAGCGATGTCCACATACTCACAACCGCCGTAGTAACGCTTGGCAGGATAACCTTCCGCATACTTGTTGGTGAGTTGACTGCCTTGCGCTTCCATCACCGCTGGGCTGGTGTAGTTTTCGGAAGCGATCAGCTCGATGTGATCTTCTTGACGCTGGGTTTCTTGTTGAATTGATTTCCACAATTCAGGGTCGACGACAGCGAGGGTGTTTTTGCGCGAGAACATGAGAAGCCTTCCAGATTAAAAGTGAACAAAGAAAGGCGCGCATTTTATCACGGCAGCCACGCCTGCCGCAGACAAGAAAAGCCCAATAAAAAGCCGCCCTCACGGGGCGGCTTTTGCTCACACGCAGTGTTAATTAAGGCGCTGTAAAGCCGACTACATCACTCCATTCGCCTTGTTCACCCTCCGCATCAATGGGGCGTAAGCGCAAGAAATAATTTCCCGCGTCAGGGCGAGGCAAATCCAATTTAGTTTCTTGTGTCACCAATGTCACCAATGGCAAAGAAAAATCCTGTTTAGCGGCAATTTGGAATTCATATTTAGCCCCCACTTCACCTTGCCAGTGCGTCAACATTTTGTCACTTTCAAATTCAGGTGCGTTGGCCTTGATGGTGAACGGACGCACCTTGATGGCGATGGGTGTAGCGGACTCCAATCCTTGCAAGCCATGCTTGTCCACCGCACGCAAGCGCAACCAATACTGTCCATCATTCAGCCCTTTGATTTTTAGCACGTTGCCTTGCGCCGCTACGGCACCAACAATCTGATTGAATTCTGCGTCCGTCGCAATTTCACCGCGATACGCTATCGCCCCAGCCAAAGCAGGCATCGCAATACGTACTGTTATGCGTGAGAATTCAGCGGGCAAGGAAGGAAAGTGCGGCGCGGGTAACAATGGAATGACCGAGGCAGGTGTCACACCATCCGCTACGGACCCGAAGCCGCCAGGCAAATCTAAATTTTGCTTGGCATCGGCGGTCTCAAATCCCACCAAGCCATGCTCAATTTCAGCCAACGTATTTCCGTCTTCCTGACCAATGCGGAAATGTGTTCCACGCACGCCGATGGTGGCATTGCGCGCATGAATCAGCAGCGGCGCTTGGCCTTCTGCATATTTTTTCTTAATGGCGTCAATTCGACCCGCAACTAAACGGAACGCCGAGCTGAAATAATTAGATTGGCTTTTTTTCTCAATTTTGGTCGCATCGAGTCGGCTGCTTTCCAACACATTGATAAGCGAGCCATCAGGCAAACTCAGGCGTGCGAAGCCGCCTTTTGCGGTTGTCACCACTGCGCCACTGGGCACAGCATCGCCGATTTTTGCCACTTGTCCATTCAAAAAAACATTTCCCGCCATCGCTTCAATACGCCCTTCAGCGGGGACATTTTTAAGTAATGCGAAAGGGACATGCAGCGTTTCGCCTGGATAAATACGATGTTCGTTAGGCAGCTTGTTATAAGTCGCGACTTCTTTCCAACGGCTCGGTGTCGCCAATAATTCTTTGGACACACCACCTAAAGTGTCACCCTTTTTAACCTGGTAGACGTAATCGACTGGCGTAATGACTTCCGCCGCAAACACAGGCGCACTGATGAAACTCACCACCCCCAACAACATGCCTAAAAACGATTTCATAGTTATGCTCCTCAATTTTATTTATCAGCATCATCCGCCAATAAACTTTCAACCATATCAATCGCTCTGCGTAGCCGCTTAGCTTGGATGCGCACCAGTGCTTCGGAAACTCGCATACGAATAATCACTTCCGCCCCATCCAAATGAGCCGGATTGATGGCCAACAACGCGCAGTCCGTTCTGGCGATGACACTCGCGCTTCTTAAAGAATTATCCAAGTCCAAGGACGCAATTTCGCCAAATGGATCGCCTGGCATCAAGACATGAATCGTACGCTTACCTTTTACCACTGCCATTTTGCCGCTAACCAACACGAAGAAGGTTACATCTTGTTCACCTTCAACCACCACCGTCTCACCTGCTTTAATCTCACGCCAATCCGCCCAAACCATGAGCTGCGCCAAATCAGAATTGCGAAAATCTTTGAAGAAATCTAAACGCCGCACTTCGTGATAATGCGGATGCTCACGCACCATTTCATCCGCCTCGATTTTCGATTGCGTACGCTTCAATTCCTCCACACGTTTTTCTTCTTGCATGCGCAGTTTCAGCACTTTATCTACGCTTAATTCTTTGGCTGCCATGTCCGCTTGCAGGCGCTCAAAATCATCACGCATTTTGTTTAAGTCAGCTTCGGCTTTACTGCGTTGCGCTTGACTATCCTGACTGACCCCTTGGTTTTGCTGGATATGCGCTTGCAAAGCCAACACTTTAGATTGCATGCCCTGCTTATAAACCAGCACTTGCTGCTTCAGTGTTTCGTACTGATCCGAAATAGCATTTTTTTGGGCTTCCGCTTCATTCAATCTCGACTGCAATGTTTCGCATTTGGAATTCACTTCTGCCAAGTCCTGCTCCAACTCCATGCGCCGTTCAATTTCGACTTCCGCCAACAGCATCATATTTTTGTTGAGCTTTTGGCTGGTATTCAAGATGTTTTGAACTTCCACATGCGAAATTCGCGCAGGTGTTTTAACGTTAGCAGGGGTTGCGTCAGGCGCTTTAGACACAGCGGCAGAAGTAGCGCTAACCTCAACGATAAATTTTGCTTGGGTCAAACGCTTAAACACTTCTTCCAATTGCGCACGAACGCTGGGCGGCACTTTTTTACCAATCGCTTCTACATTGGTTTTCCCGTCTACCAACAATAAAAGACGCTTTTCATCACCCGCAATCGAACCTTTGGGGTTCTGCAACTCGGTATTAGCCAAGTTTGTTCTGACATAAATTGTTGCTTCGTTCATTCATTCCTCCTAGGAAATGGGCAATTCTGTGATCGCTCCATTTTGAACACACTGCGCACTACTATTTCCTTAACCACCTGCAATCGTCATGCCATCAATCAACACCGATCCGCTTTGACGCGAACCCTGCACTTGAACATCATAACCGACCTCGATTATGTTCATAAACATCTCACGTAAATTGCCCGCTATGGTTATCTCTTCCACTGGGTATTGAATCTCACCGTTCTCCACCCAAAAACCTGCTGCCCCCCGCGAGTAATCACCAGTTACGGGGTTCACTCCATGTCCCAACAACTCTGTCACAATCAAACCTCGATGCATCGTACGCACCAGCCCAGCAAAATCTAATACCCCAGATTGCAAAATTAAGTTATGTGGGCCGCCCGCATTGCCGGTGGTTTGCATACCCAACTTGCGTGCGCTGTAGCTACCCAAAAAATATCCACCCAGCACCCCCGCCTCAACAATCGTACGATGTTGCGTGCACACCCCCTCATCATCAAATGCACTGCTGCCTAGGCCGCGCAAAATCGTGGGGTTGTCTTCAATTTTCACAGCCTCCGAAAATACTTTTTGTCCCAGCTTACCTTCCAAAAAAGAAGATTTTCGATACAGACTGCCGCCGCTCACCGCATGCACAAAGTGTCCTAGCAAGCTAGTAGCCACAGGCGCTTCAAACAAAACTGGGCATTGCATGGTGGCGAGTTTGCGCGCCTTCAAGCGACGTACGGTACGCTCGGCAGCGATACGTCCAATCTCTTCCACTTTCAAAATTTCGCTCGCATTGCGTGCCACGCTGTACCAGTAGTCACGCTGCATGTTCGCGCCTTTGCCCGCTATAACTGAGCAGCTCACACTATGACGTGAAGTCGGAAATCCACCAACGAACCCCAAACTATTGGCATGAATAAAGTTGGCTTCATGTGTACTCACACTCGCACCTTCGGTATTCACAATACGCTTATCCGCACTGAACGCGGCCTGTTCACATTCCTGCGCTAATTGAATAGCTTGCTCAACACTAATTTGCCACGGGTGATACAGATCAAGATTGCATGTCCCTGTGCTCAATGCATGCGCATCAGGCAGTCCTGCGCAGTTATCTTCTGCGGTAAATCTTGCGATATTCAAGGCCGCATCGACGGTGTCACGCATTGAACGTGTAGAAAAATCCGAGGTGCTCGCATTGCCGCGTTTCTGCCCTAAATAAACCGATACGCTCAACCCTTTATCACGGTTGTACTCGATCGTTTCGACCTTACCTTGGCGCACATTGACCGTTTTTCCTAACGCCTCCGAAACCTCGATTGCACTGTCACTTGCACCTTTTTGGCGAGCGTAATCAACCATCTCCAAAGCCAATTGCTGTAATGCGTTAGACGCGGAGGAAGGGGGTTTAACAGAAGGTTGCATAAAAATTTCAGTCAGGAAAATGCTGCGGGGGCGCTATCATAACAACATCTTTAGCTATTTAGACACTGACCATGAGACCGCACCAGCAACCCGAAGACGACCTGGAAGAATTGCCTCCCAGCAAGACAAAAATTAAAAAACAGATGCATGAATTACGCGATTTAGGTGAGGTCATTGCCAACTTGCCGAAAGATAAATTGCGCCAACTCGACCTGCCCGAAAACCTATTCGAGGCCTGTACTGAATACAAACGCATGACCAAATTTGGCGCTATCAAACGCCAGATGCTCTACATCGGACGCTTGATGCGCGATATTGATACCGCGCCTATTCTGGCCAAATTAGAGTCTTGGAATGGCAACTCACGCGAACATACAGCATGGCTACATCAAGTTGAGCGGTGGCGTGATCGTTTGGTCGATGAAGATGATGCATTGACTGAATTTTTGGCTGCCTATCCCGCCGCGGATGCGCAGCAATTACGCACGTTGATTCGCAATGCGAAAAAAGAAAAGGAGCTGCTCAAGCCGCCCAAAAATTTCCGCGAAATTTTTCAATTGTTGCGTGAGCTCATTCCTCAACCATGAGTTTAGCGTTAATCCCCCATATCATTTTAGAGACTGGTAACAACCCCCAATACAGTCTTATTTGGTTGCATGGTTTGGGGGCGAATGGGGAAGACTTCGTACCCATCGCAGATGAAATACGGCTGCCTCAAGCCGTACGCTATCTATTTCCGCATGCGCCCAAACGCGCCGTCACCGTCAATGGTGGATTGATCATGCCCGCTTGGTATGACATTCGCGAATTAGACATCGGCGCACAACAAGACGTTGCTGGCATTCAGGAATCGCAACAAAAAATAAATCAACTCATCGAGCGTGAAATTGCGCAAGGTATCCCACCTGCACATATATTTTTAGTGGGATTTTCTCAGGGGGGCGCGATGGCATTGCACTGTGGTTTGCGCTTCCCTCAAAAACTGGGCGGCATCCTCGCACTTTCTAGCTACCTCCCGCTGGCTGACCGTTTGCCTGAAGAGGTCAATCCGCTAGCCAAACTTACGCCGGTTTTAATGGCGCACGGGCATCACGATGCGGTTGTGCCTTATTCACTCGGGCAAGCCTCCGCTAACTTACTTCAACAACAGGGTTGCAATTTGGAGTGGCACGACTATGCCATGTCACATACGGTATGTAGCGAGGAAGTGTGCGATATTGAAAAGTGGTTGCAACAACGAGTACCGAACTAAATCACTACTCTTCACTGGCAGAAGCGTCCTGTTCCATCATGCGATAACGCGCCAAGTCATAATCATCACCTCGCTCAATCAAAGCGAGGGGCATGAGCAAATAATTTTTGTCATTGAGTTGCATCTCTAGGGTGCGACTGCCCGAAAAAGTTTCTGGCTTAATCACCAGCCACGCTTCGCCACTCGCATCATTAGGACGATTCAAATAGAGACCAATTAAATACTTTTCGCTTCCCAACTTTGACCTGTCCAGCAAGGGCATCACCACAATTCGCGGACTTAATACCTCAACGCCTATGTGTAACTTACCTTGCTCATCGCGGCGTAATCGACGCACGATAGCCGCCCCCCATTGCGAAACATTTTCTGCCTTGCTACCAATGAGCGAGCCAATTTTTAAGCCTTCCCCCACCCCTCCCGCGTCATTTCGCGATAAAGACACAACACAACGAAATCCCGTTGCACTAATATCTTGCACTTCCCAAGTATCACTTTCTGCCGCGCCCAATCGCAAACCAAAATCACTCTGCTCCAACATGCGATGGAAACCATTGGCAATTTGTAGGTTGACATTAATTTTGCGTCTGGGATTTTTTCGCGCGGGCGGAGGTAGGACAATACTTTTTAGCAGCCCGCGTGCGATATCACACACCATTTCCATCTCGTATGTCACGCCATAGAAATTTAATGCATCAGGCGCAATCCCTTTTTCAAGGGTCTTAATCAAATTTTCTAGCGGCTGCCGTATCTCCTCAACTTCAACATAGCGTAAGGCAGGATGAATCGTGGCGTCTGAAATAGCGAACATGGGCGGCGTGGGCTGCGCCAAATCGAATACAAACAATCCCGCCCCATTGTAGGAGGCGGACAGCTTCAAGCCTTTCCCCAAATAAGACAGCAAACGCTCGGTAATATGCCCTGGCAACTGATTGGTATTGCCTGAACAGCTGCCATACCAAGCAATTAATACAGCCATTTCTTGTGCCACACTCGTCTGAACGTTTGCGTACATCGCAATCGGAGTGTGGTTAAAATCTTGCCCCTCTGCAAACATATAAAAAACTGCTAAATGCTTCCAAAGTGCAGGATCCACCAGTGCAAAACGTGCGACAGCCAGCTTAAGACGCCCTGTTATTGCAGCTACACCGCGCGCACATAAAAAAGGCAAATCCAACTTAATGGCTGCCGCACCTTTGTCTCCTTCACGATAGCGCCCTAACAACTCGAAATGACACAACTCGCTTTGCGTATAGAAAGCATCTAATAACGACCACAGTCTGTTTTCTTGGAATTTAGTAAGCGGCTGTGGCGCAAAATAGTCGTGCCATACTTTACGCACATGCCCCTGCGCTGCTTGATCCAACAAGCGCAAGACCGCCCATTGATGATCGGCACGAAATCCGTTTCCTGGCTCACGCAAGTCCTCCATCCATTCGCTCAATTCATGCAACGCTTTAAGCGAATCTGACTTAGGCAAATCGTCCAATAAATGCTGAACATTTTTGATGTCGGCCAATGGATGATCTGATTTTTTCCCAAACAACCCTAGTACCATGCTGCTCTCCCACTCTGTATTGCTTGGCATATAAGCATAAATCTTCTATTTTTCCTATATGCCTATTGGTCTACCCAAACACAAGCACCTGAAAATCAATGTCTGTTGAAGTAATATCCTATCCAAGGAAGTGCATTTGCAAAACAGTGTCAGCATTGTGCCTTTTACATTGACGACACTCGCCAGCTATAGAAAAGTCGGGAGTAGTTGAACGACGCTATTATTAAAGGCACGAGATAAATGAGAGTTGCACTGCTTGAAGATGGTCGGATTGATGCTGAAGTTTTAATGAATTGCCTCACCCATGCAGGCCACACCGTTCACCTATTCACCAATGGTACGGATTTGACCACAGAGTTACGTCACGAAAGTTTCGACATCCTGATTCTTGATTTGAATACGCCTGGCATGAATGGCCTGCAAGTGTTGCAGTGGGTCAAAGGTCAGTCCAATTTACAAGCCCTGCCCATTCTGTTTGTTACCGCTGAGGAGCGTGAATCTAACGTGGTCGAAGCGCTCACACATGGTGCCGACGATTATTTGGTTAAACCCATTCGTTGCGCAGAATTTCTCGCTCGCATCCAAGTTGCGGTGCGGCGCACCAGCTCTTGTGCAAATCCTACCCGCAATGCACTTCATGTTGAGGGCTGGGATTTCGACCCACACAGCAAACGCGCACATTTCCAGAATTCCGAAATTTTGCTGTCCTCTAAAGAATTTGATTTAGCCTATTTTTTGTTCAGCAATCTCGGACGACTCCTATCACGCGGTCATTTGTTGGAATGTGTATGGGGCATGTCCGTTAGTGTGCCCACACGCACGGTCGACACGCATATCAGCAAGGTCAGAACACAATGCCATCTATTTCCTGAAAACGGCGTGCGTCTTGTTTCAATCTATGGTTACGGCTATCGCCTAGAGCTTACCCAGCACAAGGAAGCCAATTGATCCCACGCGCAGAAGACTCCACACGAGCGGTCTTGCGTGAGTGGTGGTGGCTGTTGGCCTTTCTGTGCGGGCTAACCACACTGACACTTCAACAAAATTGGCTAGATCGCCTCAATTCCAGCTTTTACGATGCGGCGATTACTTTGCATCAACGTGAGCTGGATGCCGACATTTTGGTGGTCGCCATAGATGAACGAAGCTTAGATGAGATAGGTCGCTGGCCTTGGCGTCGTTCAGTGTACGCGCGACTCATTGATCAACTCACCGCTGCAGACGTGCGCGCCGTTGGCTTGGATATTATTTTAAGCGAACCTGATACCGAGCATCCCAATGATGATGCATTACTCGGAGCAGCTATCCAACGTAATGGGCACGTTGTTTTACCCATCTTGGCAGAACCCTTGAACGGACGGGTAACAGAAACACCGCCGATTGCCATTTTGAATAATCAAGTTGCTGCACTGGGACACATTCAATCCAACCTCGATGCCGACGGGGTATCTCGCCGTGTGTTTCTGCATTGCGGCATGGGCTTCCCATCCCATCCGCAGCTCGCATTAGCGCTGCTTAAAACAAGTGGGTTTAATACGCAACGGTATGAACTCCCTGCCTCACTCAAACTCAATCACACTGAAACTTCTGGCTGGTACTGCGCCTCATCTTATCTCATTCCATTTGCCGCACGTCCAGGCAAAGTGCGTCAAATATCCGCCAGCGCGCTGCTCAAGGGAGAGATCCCTGCACAGCAGTTACGCGGCAAACTTGTTCTCGTGGGTGCTACCGCAGCAGGGCTAGGAGATGCCTATCCCACCCCACTTTCAGGCGATTCGTATTCCATGCCTGGGGTAGAAATGCATGCGCAATTGATTGATTCATTACGCCACGACTTATCCATCATCCCCAGTGACACCATCACGCGCTGGCTGGTGGCAATCTTGCTTGTTGTCGCGCTCATGGTGGCTTACCTCTACCTATTACCACGCTATGCCCTCGCCTTAACCGTAGGCTTGATGGTGGGTGTGTTGCTTGTTTCAGCAGGCCTCATTCGCTGGCCAGGCATCTGGCTGCCCCCCGCCGAGTCATTGTTGATATTAGCCTTATGCTATCCCCTGTGGAGTTGGCGCAAGCTCGAAGCCGGGATGCAATTTTTGGAAGAAGAAGTGACCGCTCTCAATCAAGAGTCGGAAAAATTCTCCACCTTGATCCCCGCGCTCGCCTCAACCCACACACCGTCTCAAATCGTTGATCCTGTCGCTGCGCGCATTGAGCAAGTACGCCATGCCTCACGTGAAGTACGTGTGTTGCGCCAATTGGTGAACCAGTCCCTCATTAGTCAATCTGTCGGCATCCTCGTGCTCGATGATCAAATGCGCGTGCGCTTGGTCAACCCCACCTTGCTGCGCCTGCTTGGATTAAATGAGCATGTCGTAGTGCAAGGACGATTAGTCGACCAAGTTTTGTCATCCCTAAAATGCACGCGCACTGCTGACTGGACGAGTTGTATCCATACCATCGCGCAGGGGCAGGTGCTGCAATGTGAGGCGCAAAATGTCACGGGGGGAGAATTTCTGGTGAGCATCACCGACATCGAAAATTTCGGCTGGATTATCAATCTCGACAGCGTGAGCACACTGAAAGCACACGAACGTGAACGCGGGCGCTTACTCAACTTCCTGTCACATGATATGCGCGCTCCACAAGCCTCCATTTTGGCTTTACTTGAACAACAGGCGGCGCGCAAAGGAGTGGATGACACGCTGCTACAAGACATTCGTCGTTTTTCTCAACGCACCTTGCATCTCATCAATCAATTTATGTTTTTGGCGCGCGCCGAACATCTTCAGGCAGATACCTTTATCGAACTCGACATGGTGCAATGCATGCACGATGCGATTGATGAAGTGTGGCCGCAAGCCAGCACACAAGGCATCACCCTCAAGCGTCCGGAAAACAACGAAAGCTTGCTCGTTATCGGCAATCACGCTTTGCTGCAACGCGCACTCATCAACCTGATTACCAATGCCGTGCAACACAGCGCACAAGGCGACATTGTGCAGTGTGATGTTGATCAACAATGGGGCGAGGTGTGCTGCACTGTACGCGATACGGGCGAAGGTATTGCCGAGCAAGACCAACTGGTTTTATTTCAAAGTTTCAGTCGTGTTCCCGACCCCGCACACCCGGCTGGCACAGGAACAGGCTTGGGATTGGCGCTGGTGAAAATGGTGGCGGATAAGCATCGGGGACGCATCGAAGTGTTAAGCCAAGTGGGACATGGCTCTACCTTTTTCTTGTATCTCACGCTCGCCCCTAACGCCATTCGCAAACCCTTGCGCAGCGACTATTCGTCACCGCTCATTTCTTAACGCGAAATCATGGATGCGCAGATGCGTTATTCTGCGCATCCATGATTCCTCTGTTAACGCCCAACACGCCTTTCCCCCCGCTGTCGCGAGCCTTGCAGCAGCCTAATGGACTCCTCGCAGCGGGAGGCAACCTATCCCCCTCACGCTTACTGGATGCTTATCGGCGCGGCATTTTTCCTTGGTTTAACCCTGACGATCCCATCCTGTGGTGGAGTCCGAACCCGCGCATGGTGTTATTCCCCCGCGAGCTACACCTATCACACTCGCTACTTAAAACGTTACGCAAAGGCGAATACTCGGTACGCACAAATAGTCCTGCTACAAACGGGTTCGCAACGGGATTTGAGCAAGTGATACGCGCCTGTAGCGCCCCCCGTGATGGCGCAAATGGCACGTGGATTGTGGAAGAGATGATTGCCGCCTACCTTGAACTACATCGGCTAGGGCACGCCCATTCGGTTGAAGTGTGGATGAACAATGAGTTGGTAGGCGGCCTATACGGGGTGGCGATTGGCCGTATGTTCTATGGTGAATCCATGTTTAGTCTGCGTAACGATGCCTCTAAAATCGCCTTCGCACATTTAGCACGTCAGCTCGAACGCTGGGGATTTGGCTTAATTGATTGCCAGATGTACACCGCACATTTAGCCTCGCTGGGCGCACGTGAAATACCCCGCGCAGAATTCATCACACAACTGCAAGAATTGATAAACTGCAAACCCATTCTGCGCTTCCAATTTGATTGCGACCTTTTTGCATGAGTTCACTCAACGACATTCCTCTGTCCGCAGTTCAGTTCTATTTAACCGCTCCCTATCCGTGCAGCTATTTGCCACAACTCGCGGCACGCTCTCAAGTAGCCACTCCTGCACATCTCATTACGATGCCGCTCTATTCCGAACTGGTGCGCCACGGCTTTCGGCGTAGCGGCACTTACACCTATCGCCCACATTGCGACACTTGCCAACAATGCGTGCCCTGTCGTGTGGTCGTGACCGATTTTCAACCTTCACGCTCACAACGCCGTAGCTGGAAACAACACCACGATTTAGCGGTGAGCGTACATCCCTTGCAAGATAAAGCCGAATACTTTGAGCTGTATTGTCACTATCAACAAGCCCGCCATGCTGAAGGCGGCATGAACGACAAAGACCCTGAACAATACCGCAATTTTTTATTGCAGAGCCATGTAGAAAGTATCTTGCTTGAATTTCGTGAAGGTGAGGTATTGCGCATGGTGAGCATCATTGATGTACTCGATGATGGGCTGTCGGCGGTTTATACTTTTTACGACACGCGTGACCGCCATGCCAGCTTCGGCACGTACAATGTGCTGTGGCAAATTGCCTTATGCCAGCAACTTAAATTGCCGTATCTATATTTAGGCTATTGGATTAAAGACTCGCCCAAAATGGCTTACAAAATTAATTTTCAACCGCTACACGGTTTGCAAAATAATCAGTGGCAAACCCTGCAAATTTCAACGGATGCTCAACCATGAAAACTCGTCTCGTCTTTTTTGTCTGCGCCCTGCTGTGTCTGCCTTATCTTGGCCTGCTGCTGACTGGCGGTGAATGGAATGAGCTGCGCCCATTCACTCTCTATACCAGCCCGCTGCCTTCCCTTGCGCTAACCGCCTTGCTGTTGCTGCTCTACACCGCGCTACTACATGCTTGGCTCACCCTGCGCACAGGCAATAACTTATTCAAATTACAGCGCAATTATTTTTTCGCCAGCGCCCTCGCCAGTCTCATATTGGGTTGGCTTCTGGTGTTTCTCAATCACTTCAGCGCAAGCTGGTTAGGTCAGTGGGGATGGGATGCTGCCAGCATTGCCTTAAGCTCTCTGTTGTTTGCCGCATTACTGCCCGCCGTGCTGATTACGCGCGCACTACTCGGCTCATTTGCGTGGGTACTCAAAAAACTCACACGCCAATTTTCACTCCCTATGCTGGACGCCGACACCTCCGCGTTTATCTTAATTCCCGCCGCTGTGCTCGGCTTGCTGGGCAGTAGCGCGTGGGTTACGCAATTATTCTGGCTCACTTGGGCTGCCCCTCTCCTACTCTTGTTAGCCTTGCAACTGCTGTGGCACGAAAGCACTGTCTTTGCTGGCTTGCGCGCAGGCGATTGGAGTCGCGTGGTATGCGCGGGCATATCAGGATTACTCGTCGGCAACCTCGCCCTAGGCGTATTTCAATTTACGGGTGGACAGCTGCTCACGCTGCTGCCGCATGTCCTGTTTAATCAATTCGGCTTCGTGCTATATGGCCTACTCGGTTTGCAACTGGGCGACGTCATTGCAGAATTTTGGCGCGGTAAAACACGCCCCGTGCCTTCGCACAAGAAAAAATTTCCCATCCCTGTCGTGGTCAAATAAATGAATCCCTACAACTTACTCCGCCCAGCCCTATTCACGCTCGATCCCGAGACCGCGCACGATGCCACGCTGACTTCGCTCAACACGGCTTACTGCTTGGGACTATCGCGCCTGCTAGCGCAACCCAAGCCCGACCCGCGCCATGTCATGGGGCTGACGTTCCCCAACCCCGTGGGACTCGCGGCAGGCTTGGATAAAAATGGCGATTGCATCAACGGTCTTGCGGCGCTGGGCTTTGGTTTTATCGAAATCGGTACCATCACCCCACGCCCTCAACCCGGCAATCCGCGTCCGCGTCTGTTTCGTTTACCTGAAGCCAATGCAATCATCAATCGCATGGGATTTAACAATGAGGGGGTTGATGCGCTGGTAGCGAATGTCGAGCGTGCGAAATTTAACGGCGTGCTGGGCATCAACATCGGCAAGAATGCCGACACGCCCATCGAAAAAGCCGCCGACGACTACCTCATCTGCTTACGTAAAGTGTATGCACACGCCAGTTATGTGACGGTGAATATCTCCTCGCCCAACACCAAAAATTTGCGTCAGTTGCAAGGCGGAAATGAATTGGATGCGCTCCTTTCACAGCTTAAACTGGAACAAGAAAAGCTCACGCAGCAACATGGAAAATACGTGCCGCTCGCCCTCAAAATTGCCCCCGATTTAGAGGCGGAGCAAATCCAACAAATTGCCCAACTCCTCATCCAGCACCGTATCGACGGGGTGATTGCCACCAACACAACTCTGTCACGCGAAGGCGTGGCGGACTTGGTGCATGGCAATGAAACTGGCGGTTTGAGCGGCGCGCCTGTACGCGACAAATCCACCACCGTCATTCGCGCGCTTGCCGCCGAGCTGCAAGGCGCACTGCCCATCATCGGCGTGGGCGGCATTCTAAATGGCGCGGATGCGCTACAAAAAATACAAGCCGGCGCCTCGCTCGTGCAGGTGTACAGCGGCTTAATTTATCGGGGACAGAGCTTGGTGGCGGAATGTGCGGCAGCGCTCAAGGAAAAATGAGGGGGCAAGGAAAACACTGATTACATCCAAATATGGAAGGCCGATTTACGCTTCGAGGTCAATCTGCCTTCCCCCTTCAGCGCGCCCTCAAAATTTATAAGAACAAGTTGTTCTGCACGGGCTCGCGTCCCGCTTTACGTAAGGCTTCGAGTGCCAGACGTGCAGCCTCGGTAATGCCGTGCTGCTTACCCAGCTCCATCAACTTCGCAAGCGCAGGTTCAAACGCATAATCCGCATCCACCCACTCTTCCACCAGCTCTTTAGCCGAGTGCTTGGTTAACTTCAACTGACCCGACTTCACGCGTAGCAAATGCGCCGACGTTCTGCCGCGCTTCACCACCATCGCCATATGCCGCTGCCTATCCATCAACACCTGCCCGCACGTGACATGCAGGGTAGGGGCGATGAAGTCGACGGTGTGGTAATCGGTTAGGTCTTTGGACATGACTGGAATTGGGACAAATTTAAGCAAGCTTGCGTTGTCGTAATTTTATGCCAGCGCCCATCGCACTCCTCAACTTTGAGCATATCTATATTCCATCAACGCGGTTGATGGCAGGGGGCGATTCAGCGGATAATCGCGCCCTTCTAGGAGTTGGGGCAGTATGACGGATTATTTACTCATCATCATTGGCACGGTGTTCGTGAACAACATCGTGATGGTCAAGATTCTTGGCCTGTGCCCGTTCATGGGCGTTTCCAGAAAACTAGAAACCTCACTGGGTATGGGTGCCGCCACCACTTTCGTGTTGACACTCTCGTCTGGTGCCAGTTATCTCATCAGCCATTATCTGCTCGGCCCAGATTTAGCCTACCTCACCACCTTGTCATTCATTGTAGCGATTGCGGGCATCGTGCAATTCACCGAGATGGTCATCAAAAAAACCAGTCCCGATTTGTATCAAGTTTTAGGCATCTACTTGCCCCTCATCACTACTAACTGCGCGGTACTGGGCATTCCCTTGCTCAACGTGCAAGCCAATCATAATTTCATCGAATCGCTATTGTTCGGCTTTGGCGGCGCGGTAGGCTTCACCATGGCAATGGTCTTATTCGCGGGCATGCGTGAACGCATGGAAGGTGCTGATACGCCGGCCATTTTCAAAGGCACGGCCATCGCCATGATCACGGCCGGCTTAATGAGTCTCGCCTTCATGGGTTTTGCAGGTTTGGTGAAATGATTTCCGCACTATGGGTGATGATTGCGCTGTCGGTATTACTTGGCATTGTGCTGGGCTATGCGGCGATTCGTTTCAAAATTGAAGGCAATCCACTCGTTGAAAAAATTGATGCCGTGCTGCCGCAAACGCAATGCGGTCAATGCGGCTACCCAGGCTGCAAACCCTATGCAGAAGCCATTGCTAAAGGTGAATCCGATATCAATTTATGCCCGCCGGGCGGCGATGAAGGTATTCACAAACTAGCCGATTTACTCGGCGTGGAATACAAACCCTTTGGCGGCGATGCCCAACCCAAAGCTAAAGCGGTCGCCTTCATCGACGAAAATACCTGCATCGGTTGCACTTTGTGCATTCAAGCTTGCCCCGTGGATGCCATCGTGGGCGCAGCCAAACAAATGCACACCATCATCGCATCCGAATGCACGGGATGTGAACTGTGTCTTCCCCCCTGCCCTGTGGATTGCATCAGCATGGATAAAATCGCAGAAGATATTAGCAATTGGAAGTGGCAACACCCCGTCATCATCCCCATTCAGGCGGTCGCATGAGGACATTATTTTCGTTTCATGGCGGCGTGCATCCGCCAACCCACAAAGCTGAATCTACACGCACGCCCATCGCCCTAGCACCCATCCCTTCCAAGCTGATCATTCCCCTGTGGCAACACGTGGGCAATCGTTCTGTGCCTATTGTGCAAGTAGGTGAGCGCGTGCTCAAGGGACAAAAAATTGGCCGTCCAGAAGGCAAACTTTCGAGTGCCGTGCATGCCTCGACTTCTGGCACAGTGAGCGCAATTGATATGCAACTGGTGGCACACCATTCGGGTTTGCCCGATTTATGCGTCACGCTGATTCCCGATGGTCGAGATGAATGGATTTCGCACGTAGGCGTGGACGTCACACACACCTCTCACGCCGAGTTACGTCATCTGCTGCGCAAAGCTGGCGTGGTCGGTTTGGGGGGAGCCGTGTTCCCCAGCGACCTTAAAACTGATGCGCATCATCATCAGATAAAAACTTTAGTCATTAACGGCGCGGAGTGCGAGCCCTACATTACTTGCGATGACCTGCTGATGCGCGAACGAGCGCAGGACATTTTGCGCGGTGCTGAACTGCTGCGTGAATTGCTACAGGCGGAAGAGGTACTTATCGGCATCGAAGACAACAAGCCCGAAGCCATTGCCGCTATGCAACTTGCAGTCACTCAAGCGGGCTACCGCAACATGGAAGTCCTATGTGTCCCCACCGTGTATCCCAGCGGAGGCGCTAAACAATTGATTCGCATCCTCACGGGTATTGAAGTGGCGGCGGGCGTACGTTCCACCGAAATGGGTGTGCAATGTTTCAACGTCGCCACTGCTTACAGTGCTTGGCGTGCTTTGGCGCATGGTGAGCCTGTGCTATCGCGCATCATCACCGTGACTGGCAACGTGCGCGAAGCGCAAAATTTTGAGGTGCTGATTGGTACGCCGCTCGACGAGCTCATAGCACTCGCAGGCAAGCAAGCGGATACGAATCGTTACATCATGGGCGGCCCCATGATGGGTATCGACCTACCTTCAGGTACGGTAAGCGTTACCAAGGCAACCAACTGCATTATCGCGTCATCACTCAAGCTATTTCCGCCGCCAGCGCCAGTTATGCCTTGTATCCGTTGCATCCGCTGCGCAGACGTATGCCCTGCCGATTTACAGCCACAGGATTTATATTGGTTCGCTAAATCGAATAACTTTGGCAAGGCGCAAGAATTTAATTTAGCTGATTGCATCGAGTGCGGCGCTTGTGCCTATGTATGCCCAAGCAACATTCCGCTGGTGCAGTATTACCGTTATGCGAAGAGCGAAATACATGAACGTTCTGTTGAAAAATTAGCTGCCGATAAAGCGCGCGAGCGGCATGAATATCGACAGTTCCGTATCGAACGCGAAAAGACCGAGAAAGCAGAACGTTTGGCACAAAAAGAACGCGATGCGGCGGCCGCGAAAGCGTCGTTTGAGGCAGGCTTGGCGGCTGCAGAAAATGCGCAACAGCAAACCATCAACGAGGCCATCGAACGCGCGAAGGTGCAAGCTGCCACTGCCCACGCACTCAACACCGATGCGCTGACACAAGAACAGCTCGCGAAAATTGCGGAGGTGGATGCACGCCGCGCCAAAATGCGCGAACTTGCCGCGACCGCGGGAGCAGATGATGAGCCGCCAAAATCTTGAGAAAGCCTAGATAAATATGTTCAGCTCTCCTTTTATTTCACAACCCAGCAGTGTCAGCCAAATTATGCTGCGCGTACTGTTGGCGTTGATTCCTGGCATCGCGTTCTACGTGTGGTATTTCGGCCCTGCCATCTTGGTGTCTCTTACACTGGCATCTATCACCGCACTCGTCACCGAAGCGCTGATGCTCAAGCTACGCAATCGCCCCATCAAACCTTTCATTTCTGACAACACCGCGCTGCTCACTGCCTGGTTATTAGCCCTGTCTATCCCACCGTTAGCGCCGTGGTGGTTAATTGTGGTGGGCACCGCCTTTGCCATCGCCGTCTCCAAACATCTCTACGGCGGCTTGGGAAGCAATCCTTTCAATCCCGCGATGATTGGTTATGCCGTTTTGATTATTTCCTTCCCCGCCCCCATGACGCACTGGATTACCCCGCATTCGGTGGATGGAATGAGTCTCAATTTTGCAGCGCAGTGGAGTTACATTTTTAGCGGTATGTTGCCCAGTGGATTGACGCTGGATGCGGTCACCATGGCGACACCGCTCGATACGCTGAAAACGCAATTGCATCTCGGTCAATCCGTCGCCGACATTCGCGACATGCCTATCTTTGGGCGTTTAGCTGGACACGGTAGCGAAATGGTGGCCGCCGGTTTTGCCCTTGGCGGGCTCTACCTGCTCTTCACTCGCATCATCTCTTGGCATTTGCCTGTGGTATATCTGGGTACCTTATTCGCCGTGGCGGGGCTCTTCCATGTGCTTGACCCTGCACACTATGTCGCCCCGCTGTTCCACTGGTTCTCGGGGGCGGCGATGATTGGCGCTTTCTTCATTCTCACCGATCCCGTCACCTCACCCACCACGCAAAAAGGCAAAATTATTTTTGCAGCAGGCGCAGCGGTACTCACTTACCTCATTCGCGTGTTCGGCGGCTTCCCCGATGGTGTGGCCTTTGCCACTCTGCTCATGAATATCTGCGTACCCCTCATCGACATCTACACGCAACCTAAAGTATTTGGCAAAAAGGGAGCGGGGAAATGAAACGTATTGCACGTTCCACCCTACAGACCGCCGTCAATTTGGCATTCTTTGCCGTCATCGGCACGGCCATATTAGCCGCCACGTTTAGCCTCACGCACGAAGCGATTGAAAACACTATTGAGGCCGAGAAATTAAAACTCATCTCACAAATCGTGCCGCCTAGCCAATACGACAACGACATTTTGCGCGATGTTAAAAATGTGCCTGCCGATGCCTTGCTGGGTACTAGCGCCCCGACGATTGCTTACATCGCACGCCTTAAGGAACAACCCGCCGCCGCCATTATTGAAGTCGTGGCGCGCGAAGGTTATTCAGGCGACATTCGTCTCATTTTAGCGATTCGCCCTAACGGCGAATTGTCTGGCGTGCGCGTGCTAGCCCACAAAGAAACACCCGGCTTGGGCGACTACATTGACATCGGAAAAAGCGATTGGATTAAAGGCTTCGATGGTAAATCGCGTATCACGTGGGGCGATGCACAATGGAAAGTAAAAAAAGACGGCGGGCAGTTTGACTATATGGCGGGTGCCACTATCACCCCGCGTGCTGTGGTAAAAGAAGTGAATCAAACCTTGCAATATTTCGCACTGCATCGCGATGAATTGTTCGCTCCCACTACCGTCAGCGCGATTACAACCGTGACAGGAGATAGCAAATGAAGCTAACCGAAATCAAAGCCATCTTTCACAACGGTTTGTGGAAACAAAATCCAGGCTTGGTGCAATTGCTCGGCTTGTGCCCTCTGTTAGCCATTAGCAACTCTGCGGTGAATGCCATCAGCCTCGGTCTCGCCACCACGCTGGTGATGGCCATGAGCAGTGGTGCGATTGCGCCCATTCGCAGTTACGTGCCCAACGAAATTCGCATCCCTGTGTTCGTGCTCATCATCGCGGTGCTGGTCACCGTGGTGCAGTACCTGATGAATGCCTATATGTACGGACTGTTCGTGGTACTCGGTATTTTCATTCCGCTCATCGTCACCAACTGCATCGTGTTGGCGCGTGCTGAATCTTTCGCTTCCAAAAATCCTCCCTTGGCCTCGGCACTCGATGGCATGGCAATGGGATTAGGGTTAACCGCCGTGCTGGCGGTATTGGGCGGTGTGCGCGAAATCATCGGCAAGGGCACGCTGTTTTCAGGCATCGACTTAGCCTTGGGTGAAAGTACCCAATCGTGGGTCATCCATGTCATCCCAGACTATCACGGCTTTTTGCTTGCCATCCTTCCGCCCGGCGCATTCATCGGCCTCGGCCTGCTCATCGCAGGTAAGAATTGGCTGAACCTGCGCGCCGAAGCCAAGCAGCACAGCAAACCCGCCTCCACTCCAATGGTTGGTGAGGCTGCGCAAGGATGAATGCGGCAAAACGACGCGAGATCTTCTTGCGCCTGCAAGCGGCGAATCCTCACCCCACCACTGAACTGGAACATGCATCGCCCTTTGAATTACTGGTCGCGGTAATCCTCTCGGCGCAAGCCACCGACAAGAGCGTGAACCTCGCCACGCGCGAACTGTTTCCTGTTGCCAATACCCCACAAAAGATAGCCGACCTAGGCGAAGACGAACTGCGCGGATACGTACAGCGCATCGGCCTGTATCAAACCAAGAGCAAACACATCATCCAGATGTGCCGCATCCTATCGGAGCAACATGACGGACAAGTACCACAGACACGCGAGGCGCTGGAAGCATTGCCCGGCGTGGGCCGCAAGACCGCCAACGTCATCCTTAACACCGCCTTCGGGCATCCCACTATCGCCGTCGACACGCACATCTTCCGCATCAGCAATCGCATCGGCCTAGCCCCTGGTAAAGACGTTGTCGAAGTTGAAAAGAAACTCATGAAATTTGTCCCTAATGAGTTCAAACAAGACGCGCACCACTGGTTGATTCTGCACGGTCGCTACGTGTGTATCGCACGCAAACCGAAGTGCGGTGAGTGCGGAATAGTAGATTTGTGTGAATTCAAAGAAAAGGTATTGTGATGTTCAACCCCACCCGTGATGAAGCAAGGCTTTTCCTATTCGAATCTTGGCGTAAACGTTGCGCCAAAGAGTTGTTGTCGCCGCTAGAAGATTTAACGGCGCAGCTCATTGACAAGCATCCTGAGTATCACGCGATATTCAACGACCCCGAAAAAAACCAAGACAAAGATTTTGCGACGGATGGCAGTGTGGTGAATCCGTTCTTACACTTGATGATGCACCTCACCATTGAGGAGCAAATCTCCATTGGTCAGCCACATGGCATCCGCGAGCAATTCACACGGTTGACGCAAAAATATGAATCCGAGCATGAGGCGCAACACGCGATGATGGATTGTTTAGGCGAGATGATTTGGCAGGCACAACGCAATCAAACCGCCCCTGATGCAGCGGTTTATTTGAGTTGTTTAGGAAAGCAGTAAGGCTGTGCGCTTACGGTTCGTTGGCAGGCGGTGCTGCTTTACGCAAAGCAAGCAAGGCCATGACATAACCCGACAAGCAATAGCCGAGGAACAACAAGAACAGATTTAACGGTGGATTTTGTGCGACGAAGATGAAGAACAACGCCACTAAAAAGATGCTGAAAAATGGCACGCTCTTACGCATGTTGATGGTTTTGAAGCTGGAGTATTTAATGCTGCTAACCATGCTTAACCCAGCAAATACGGTCAGTGCAGCCGCTACCCAGCGTAGGTCATATCCCGTGTAGCCATTATCTAATGCAACCCATACCGCACCTGCCACTAACGCAGCCGCAGCGGGGCTGGGCAAGCCTTGAAAATAACGTTTATCAATCACGTCAATATTGGTATTAAAACGCGCTAAACGTAAGGCGGCACTGGCGCAGTAAATGAAAGCGGCAAACCATCCCCACTTGCCCAAATCTCGGAACGCCCATTCATACATCAAAATAGATGGCGCAACACCGAACGACACCATGTCGGACAAACTATCGTATTCCGCGCCAAACTCGCTTTGCGTATGCGTCATGCGTGCCACTCGACCATCCAATCCATCCAAAATCATGGCGATAAAAATAGACACCGCAGCATATTCAAAACGTCCATTCATCGCCTGCACAATGGCATAGAAGCCCGCAAACAAGGCCGCTGTAGTGAATAGGTTGGGCAACAAGTAGATGCTGCGCCGACGCAGGTTCATTTTTTCGCGTTGTTTGAGATCAATCATAGTGTTCCTACTTTTGCCAAGTTTGGGGTCATTGAGGGCACTGTATCACCGATGCTGATGTGGGAGCGCACGCTATGAAAATGGGGAAGGAATGGAACATGAAGGTTTTACGCCTCTCTTCCATCCTTCCCCCTTCTCGTTTTTTAGTTCTTTGATTGATCAACCAGCTTGTTTTTAGCAATCCAAGGCATCATCGAACGCAATTGATTACCCACGACTTCGATTGGATGCTCGGCATTCAAACGACGACGTGCGGTCATTTCTGGATAGTTGGTACGGCCTTCCAAGATGAATTGTTTTGCGTAAGAACCATTCTGGATGTTAGCCAAGCATTCTTTCATCGCAGCACGTGCTTGGTCCGCAATCACACGGTTACCCGTGACATACTCGCCGTATTCCGCGTTGTTGGAGATGGAGTAGTTCATGTTGGCGATGCCGCCTTCGTACATCAGGTCAACAATCAACTTCAGTTCATGCAAGCACTCGAAGTAGGCCATCTCGGGTGCATAGCCCGCTTCAGTCAATGTTTCAAAACCAGCCTTCACCAATTCAACTGCACCACCGCACAACACGGCTTGTTCGCCGAACAAGTCAGTTTCTGTTTCTTCACGGAAGTTGGTCTCGATCACGCCGCCTTTGGTGCCGCCGTTAGCCGCTGCGTAAGACAAAGCGATGTCTTTTGCTTTGCCGGTTTTGTCTTGGTACACAGCGATCAATGTTGGTACGCCGCCGCCTTTAAGGTATTCGGAACGCACGGTGTGGCCTGGGCCTTTTGGCGCGATCATGATGACGTCGATGTCAGCGCGAGGTACGACTTGGTTGTAGTGCACGTTAAATCCGTGCGCAAATGCAAGTGCAGCGCCCGCCTTGATGTTCGGTGCAACGTCATTGTTATAAACGTCAGGGATGTTTTCGTCAGGCAACAACATCATTACAACGTCAGCGTTCTTCACTGCATCGGCTACTTCTGCAACCTTGATGCCAGCGGCTTCGACTTTTTTCCAAGAAGCGCCGTTCTTACGCAAACCAACCGTCACATTGCAACCGGACTCTTTCAGGTTTTGCGCATGAGCGTGGCCTTGTGAGCCGTAGCCGATGATGGTGACTTGTTTGCCCTTGATCAGGGATAGGTCTGCGTCTTTGTCGTAATAAACTTTCATGTTAGCCTCGTCGAAAAAAAATCAAAAAATAAAATCGTTACAGTTTCAAAATACGCTCGCCACATCCAATACCGGATGCACCTGTGCGCACAGTTTCAATAATCAAATCGTGATCAATCGCTTTCAAAAAATTATCTAATTTGGAACCGCTTCCAGTCAGCTCGATGGTGTAGCTCGTGCCAGACACATCAATGATGCGACCTCGGAAGATGTCGGTGATGCGCTTAAATTCTTCGCGCGCATCCCCCTCGGCACGCACCTTAAGCAACATCAGTTCTCGCTCAATATGTTCACCATCGCTCAAATCCATCACCGCAATCACATCCACCAACTTATTCAGTTGCTTGTTGATTTGTTCGATGACTTCATCCGAACCATGCGTCACGATGGTCATGCGCGACATGGTGGTATCTTCAGTAGGCGCAACAGTAAGCGATTCAATGTTGTAACCGCGTGCCGAAAACAACCCCGCCACACGCGACAGCGCACCCGTTTCATTTTCCATCAGCAAAGAAATGATGTGACGCATTACAAGTCCTCCGCCAAAATCACTTCTGACAAGCCCTTACCGCCGGGCACCATGGGGTAGACGTTTTCAGTTGAGTCGGTACGGAAATCGAGAAACACCAATTCATCTTTACGTGCGAACGCTTCTTTCAACGCACCTTCCACATCCGATGGCTTCTCCACCAAAATCCCTACGTGACCATAAGCCTGCGCCAGCTTCACAAAATCAGGCAACGCATCCATATAGGAATGTGAGTAACGGTTGCCGTGGAAAAACTCTTGCCACTGACGCACCATGCCTAGATAGCGATTGTTCAGTGCAATAATTTTCACGGGAATGTTGTACTGCTTGCAGGTAGACAGCTCCTGAATGTTCATCTGGATACTGCCTTCGCCCGTCACACACGCTACGGTTGCATTGGGATGCGCAAGCTGCACACCCATTGCCGCTGGCAAGCCAAAACCCATCGTGCCCAACCCGCCCGAGTTAATCCATTGGCGCGGCTTGTCAAATTTGTAGTACTGCGCCGCCCACATCTGGTGCTGCCCCACATCGGAAGTTACAAACGCTTCGCCGCGCGTAATTTCGTACAGTTTTTCGATGACGAATTGCGGTTTAATCACTTCGTCTGAATTTTTGTACGTCAACGATTTTCGACTGCGCCAGGTGTCGATTTGCTTCCACCACGCTTGCAAAGCCACCGCATCGGGCTTTTGTTTGATGGCATGCAATACCTTGAGCAAATCCACCAGCACGTGCTTCACATCGCCCACAATCGGCACATCCACTTTGACGCGTTTTGAAATAGACGCAGGGTCAATGTCGATATGAATAATTTTGCGCGGCACAGAATTAAAGTGCCCCACGTTGCCAATTACCCGATCATCAAAGCGCGCGCCCACGGCCAGCAACACATCACAATCTTGCATCGCAAGATTAGCTTCATACGTGCCGTGCATACCCAACATACCCAGATTTTGCTTGTCCGTGGCAGGGTGACCTCCCAAGCCCATCAGCGTGTTGGTTACAGGGAATCCCAACAACTTCACCAAGTCATACAAGGGTTGCGCCGCATCCGACAAAATCACCCCGCCACCCGCATACACCATAGGGCGCTTGGCATTGAGCAACAATTGCGCGGCTTGTTTAATGTGTTCCGCATCCCCTTGAGTGACGGGGCTGTAAGAACGAATGCTCACTGTTTCAGGATAGTTGAATTCGGTCTTTTGATTGGATACGTCTTTAGGAATATCCACCAACACAGGTCCAGGGCGTCCGCTCTTGGCTAAATAAAAAGCTTTCTTCAGCGTAATCGCCAAGTCTTTAACGTCTTTAACCAAAAAGTTGTGTTTGACGCAAGGACGAGTAATACCCACCGCATCCACTTCTTGGAAAGCATCTTCACCGATATAGCTAGTCGGTACTTGCCCGCTGATGACCACCATCGGAATGGAGTCCATATAGGCCGTAGCAATGCCCGTTACCGCGTTGGTGAGTCCGGGACCAGAGGTGACCAAAGCCACGCCCACTTTATCTGTGGAGCGCGAATAGCCATCCGCCGCGTGCACCGCTGCTTGTTCGTGTCGCACCAAGACATGCTTGACTTTATCTTGCTGAAACAGTGCGTCGTAGATGAACAGCACCGCTCCGCCCGGATAGCCAAAGACGTATTCCACGCCCTCTTCTTGCAAACATTTGATGGTGATTTCTGCGCCGGTCAGTTGCATGGGACAAAACCTATGTATTACTTCGATTGAAAGACCGCGCAAGATAAAGGCTGGCAACAGTTTGGTCAACCCCTAATCACGCAAGAATCGCTTGAAAGCCCTTGTCTCTACAGGAATTTGCTATGATGCGCCGCCCCCAAGGAGTGAACGATTGGCCACTAGAGAACAACTTTCCGATTTCCTCGCCAGCATTGAGCGACGCGCCTACAAACACGCCCTTTTCACCGTGCGCGACTCGCACGCGGCGCTGGATGTAGTGCAAGACGCCATGCTCAAACTGTCTGAACGCTATGGCGACAAACCCGTGGAAGAGTATCCGATGCTGTTTCATCGCATCCTGCACAACACGCTTATGGATTACTTTCGTCGCCAAAAAGTGCGCAATTTTTGGACGTCTTCATTCTCCTCATTCACGTCAAGTCATGCCGAAGAGGAGTTCGATCCGCTCGATGTGTTGGAAGATAAAAATAATTCAGCCC
>JABFSI010000058.1 GCA_013140695.1 Sideroxydans sp.
GCAGGGGTTTAATTTTACCGCCCGGAAAAAATTCATGGCTATTCATTGATTCGCATTACTGCCAATCCATGCTTCACCGCCGTGCACATTGCAAAGAAGTGTTGCGTCACCTCGTTCTTGCTTGCTGCTACCGCCCTTCCCGTCTATAAAAGCGCACCGCTGAATCTTGCTTAAACTGATGTGTAGCAAGTCCACACGGCACACACCGCAATGTCTCATCAACTCACTTTTTATAAAGGAAATGTCATGGGTATCTTTAGTTCAATCATGGATAAGCTGGGCTTTGGCGACAAGAAAGAAGCCGCCCCCGCTGTCGCACCCGTTACACAAGCTGTAGCGCCTGCCGCCCCTGTTGCGATTAGCGCAGTGGATGTGGTCGCACAGCTGGAAGCGCTGGCTGCCAAAAGCAAAGAAAAACTCAACTGGAAAGTGTCTATCGTTGACTTAATGAAGCTGCTTGGTTTGGATAGCAGTTTGACCGCACGCAAAGAACTGGCAAAAGAGTTGTCTTGCCCTGCGGAAAAAATGGGTGACTCCGCTCAAATGAATATGTGGCTGCACAAAACCGTGTTGCAAAAGCTGGCGGAAAACGGCGGTAACATTCCTAAAGACTTGCTGTAATTCAACACACGGCCTCAAAAATTAAGGGCGCGCACTTAAGGGTTCGCGCCCTTTTTAATTTTTAGAACAGGTCAGGTTGAAACAGCCTCGTGCGACTGTTATCCTCGCGCGCCTTACCTAATCCCACTCGAATTCGTACAAAGGAAACTCCATGCTCGCGCCCATGCTCATTGCCAAAAACGAAAAAACCGAACTCGGTCTCTTGCCCCACATGGCGAACCGCCACGGACTCATTACTGGCGCAACGGGAACGGGCAAGACCGTCACCTTGCAATCCTTGGCAGAGTCCTTCAGCAAGATTGGCGTGCCCGTGTTCATGTCGGACATTAAAGGCGACTTGTCTGGCTTATCTAAAGCGGGAGGCAACAACCCTAAAGTACAGGCTCGGGTTGAGCAGTTAAAGTTAGAAGGGTTTGAACACCGCGCTTACCCCGTCACATTTTGGGATGTGTTCGGCGAACTAGGACATCCCGTACGCGCCACCATTTCGGACATGGGGCCGATGCTACTAGGACGCATGCTGAACCTGAATGACATCCAACAGGGCGTGCTGACTTTGGTGTTCAAGATCGCCGATGACAGCGGATTGCTCTTGCTCGATTTCAAAGACTTGCGCGCGATGGTGCAGCAAGTCGGCGACAACGCTAAAGACTTCACCACCGAATACGGCAACATCTCTGTCGCCAGCATCGGCGCGATTCAGCGCGGCCTGCTAGAACTAGAAAGCCAAGGGGCAGAACAGTTCTTCGGTGAACCTATGCTCAACATCGAAGATTTGATGCAAACCGATAGCGCCGGTATGGGCATGGTGAACATCCTTGCCGCAGACAAGTTGATGCAATCGCCTAAAGTTTATTCAACCTTGTTGCTGTGGTTGCTGTCGGAACTGTTCGAGAACTTGCCAGAAGCGGGCGATCTGGAAAAACCCAAACTGGTGTTCTTCTTCGATGAGGCACATTTGCTGTTCAGCGATGCACCCACAGCCTTGGTCGATAAGATCGAACAGGTGGTGCGCTTGATTCGCTCTAAAGGTGTGGGGGTGTATTTCATCACCCAAAACCCTGCCGACGTTCCCGACAAAGTGTTGGGCCAGCTCGGCAACCGCGTGCAACACGCTTTACGTGCCTTTTCACCGCGCGACCAAAAAGCGGTGCGCGCTGCGGCTGAAACCATGCGTGACAATCCCGACCTTGATGAAGAAGCCACCATCACTGAGCTAGGCGTAGGTGAGGCACTGGTTTCTTTGCTAGACGAAAAAGGTCGACCAACGATGGTTGAGCGCGCGCTAATCGTGCCCCCTCATGCACAGATCGGCCCGATCACACCCGATGAACGCCAAGCCATCAAATCCAAATCCATGCTGGGACGCTATTACGATGTGGTGACGGATCGTGAATCCGCCTATGAAAAACTGAAAGGGCGTGCGGAAGAAAAACAAGCCGCAGTCACAGCTGCGGCTGAAGAAAAAGAGTCAGCTAACAGTGGCATCGGCGGCATGTTGGGCAACATCTTTGGAAGTGGAACAAGTGGCACAGCAACCCGCCGCCAAAGTGTGGGCGAAACACTTGCAAAAACAGTGGTGCGCACCGTTGGCTCTGAAGTAGGCAGACAAATTGTGCGCGGGATATTAGGTTCATTGTTAGGCGGAAAACGTTAAGCATGACAACGCGCGCAGCCCACATCAGCGCCGAGTTGCGCGCACTCGCCTCTCCCGAACTTGCCACGCTCCAGCAGCGATTTTTCAAAACAGGGCCAGGACAATATGCTGAAGGCGATATTTTCATGGGCATCAAAGTGCCGCCTTTACGTGCGCTGGCAAAACAACAGCGTGATATTGGCCTCGACACGATATCCACGCTATTGCACTCGACATACCATGAAGAACGTTTATTTGCCCTGCTTTTGCTGATGCAGTTTTACAAAAAAGCTTCTGCTCAAGAGCGTGATGCCGCGTTCAATCTTTATTTGAATAACACCCCACACATCAACAACTGGGATTTGGTTGATGTCTCCGCGCCACATATCGTCGGCTGCCATTTATCCACCCGTCCTCGCGAAAAATTGCACCACATGGCGCGCTCATCTTCATTGTGGGAGCGTCGCATCGCCATCATCTCCACGCTGTATTTCATTCGCGATAACGACTTCGATGACACATTGCGTCTCGCTACGTGCTTGTTACACGACACGCAAGACCTCATGCACAAGGCTGTAGGCTGGATGTTGCGCGAAATCGGCAAGCGCGATTTTGCTGTTGAGGAAGAATTTTTGCTGAAGCACTACCGCACCATGCCGCGCACCATGTTGCGCTATGCCATCGAACGTTTTCCTGAAACACGACGCAAAGAATTTTTGAATGACACTATTTAACCTGCAACAAAACCTGCTACTTCCTTGATTGTTTTAGAGGGTTTAGATAGAGTTCGTGCAGAATCAACAAAAACAGCACTGCTATGGGCACATTTAAGATCATTCAATTCAATATGCAGTTCGGTCAGATTTGGGATGAAGCCAATCCTGATGGTGCGCCCGTTGATTTGAAGCAAACCATCGCAGAGATTCAACGCCATGATGCTGACGTCGTAATTTTGCAAGAAGTAGAACATGCACAAGCGGGTGGAAAGCAACTCATCCCTCCTCCCAACTACTCGCTGATTAGCCAAGCCTTAACGGGCTATCACGGTTACTTCTCTTACCCCAAAGCAGATAAACGCGAATTACCTTTCGGCATTGGTCTCGCGATATTCTCAAAAACACCGCTGTACGATTTATCCAAACTAGAATTGCCTTCGCCTGTCATCGAATTTGATTTCTACGGCGAAACCAAAACACCAACTGATCGCTTACTCATCGGCGCTAAAACCAAAATTAAGGGTCACGAAGTTCAGCTTTATAACACGCACTTGCTTGCGTTTTTTATGCTGAAAGCATCCAGCAAAATTCATACCGAACAACGTCGTTTAGTTTTGGAACAAATTAAGAAGTCGCGCCTCCCCACTGTGCTCTGTGGAGATTTCAACGTGAGCAATCATCACGCATTAGTAGAGCAATTTTCGCTAGCTGGATTGACTACCGCACAAAATACAGAAGTGACTTGGCGTCGTATGCCTTACGTGTTGGACCATATTTTCTTTGATCATCACTTGAAATTGATTCAGCGATCGGTCGTGCCAACCCTTGCTTCAGACCATCATCTCGTCATCGCCGAATTCGGTTTCAACGCTCATTAATTCAAGCGGCGGCTTTTAACACCTTTCGCTCCACCAGCACACTCGCCTCACCATCACTCACCCACACCTGTCCATCTTGAATGGTGCATTGCAAATTCATATTGCGCTGCGCTAATTTGGCGAGCTCTTTGGTCGTTTCGACTGGGAGATTGATGATGGTCAAGTTCTTCTGACGCTCGAACTGTGCTCGTTCTTTTTCAAACCACATGTCTGCGACGCGCCCACCATAGGCATAAACCACCACTTGCCTTGAACGACCACAGGCTTTACGGATGAGTTTTTCATCGGGGATACCTACGTCGATCCATAGGTCGATAGAACCAGTCAGGTCTTTTTGCCACACATCCGCTTCTTCATCGTTGGTCATGCCCTGACCGAACTCGAGATATTCATGAGCATGGATGGCGAAAGCCAGCAAACGCACCATCATTCGCTCATCCGTCTCGGAGGGATGACGCGCTAGAGTGAGTTGATGGTCTTGGTAGTAGTGACGCTCCATATCTGCGATCTGCAGATTGGCTTTGAAGATGGTCGCTTTGATTGCCATGTGTTACTCCATCACCCTGCCACGCAATGACTTCGTCGTCGCGTGCTTGGTCTTGCTTTCCAAACGTTTCTTTTGTGAACTACGTGTCGGCTTGGTGGCGACACGAGGTTTTGGCTTGATCGCCACCGAGAGCAGCATCGCTTTCAAGCGACGCAAAGCCTCGTTACGATTCTGTTCTTGATTGCGAAACTCTTGCGCTTTGATCACGACCACACCGTCTTTGGTGATGCGTTGATCGTTGAGTTGTAGCAGACGCTCTTTGAATTCTTGCGGAAGCGAAGACGCGTTGATATCGAAACGCAGATGCATCGCGCTCGACACCTTGTTCACGTTCTGCCCACCCGCCCCTTGCGCACGTACCGCCGTTAGTTCGATCTCGCGTTCAGGAATGGTGACGTTGTGCGCGATGTACAACATGACTAGGCGACCACTCGGATCTCGATATCGCCCAACTCCACCAACTGCCCTGCGCGTATCTTTGCCGTCTTGCGCAACTCGACCTGCCCATCGACGGACACCACGCCTTCAGCCACCAGCGCCTTGCCTGCACCACCACTGTCAGCCACACCGGTGAGTTTGAGCAGATTGCATAGCTCGATGAACTCACCGCGCAATTGGAATTCGAGTTGTTGCACGTTTACCCTTTCACAACATTGAAAAAACCGTCATTCCCGCGAAGGCGGGAATCCAGCTAATAAAACAATCCTGCGCATCGCGCAGACAAAACCAGCGGCATTCTTAATTACAGCACTGGATTCCCGTTTGCACGGGAATGACGGCCTATTTATTTACAGTTTCACCGCGTGTTCGCGTGTGGTATGGAACACCACCTTGGGCCAACGTTCCTGTGTCAATTTCAAGTTCACACTATTCGGTGCGAGGTAAGCCAAGTTACCAGCCGCATCGACGGAAATATTGTGCGACAACGCTTTCTGGAAATCGGCGAACACTTTTGCATCGTCGCAAGTCACCCAACGTGCGGTGTTGACGCTGGCGCTCTCGAACATCGCATCCACGCCGTATTCTCCTTGCAAACGACTCGCTACTACATCGAACTGCAAGATACCGACCGCACCTAGGATCAGCTCACCACTATCCAGCGGTTTGAAGACCTGAACCGCGCCCTCTTCACCCAACTGCTGCAAGCCCTTGTGCAACTGCTTCACCTTGAGCGGATTACGGATGCGCACCGAGCGGAAGAAGTCTGGCGCGAAATACGGGATGCCGGTGTACTGCAACAATTCGCCTTCAGAGAAGCTATCGCCGATCTGCATGTTGCCGTGGTTGGGTAGGCCGATGATGTCGCCTGCGTAAGCCTCTTCCACTTGCTCGCGTGAATTCGCCATGAAGGTGACCACGCTAGACACGCGTATCTCTTTGCCGATGCGCAGGTGCTTGACCTTCATACCGCGTTCGAAATGACCTGAGCACACGCGCAAGAAGGCGATGCGGTCGCGGTGGTTAGCATCCATATTGGCTTGTATCTTGAACACGAAACCTGAGAACGGTTGCTCGTTCGGTTGCACCGCACGCACCGTGGCATCGCGTTCTATCGGCGCAGGTGCCCAATCCAACAGTGCATTCAAAATCTCACGCACACCGAAGTTGTTGATGGCGGAGCCGAAGAACACCGGGGTCTGTTTGCCTTCAAGGAAGCGTTGCAAATCGAAGGGATGCGATGCGCCATGCACCAACTCAACCTCCATCTTCAACTGCTCGATCTCCAAGGGGAATCGTTCCGCAAGGATCGGGTTGTCGATGCCCTTGATGACTTCGACATCACCATCGGCTTTTTCTTCGCCGGGAGTGAACAGCAGGATCTCGTCTCGCATCAAGTGGTACACACCACGGAAAGTCTTGCCCATCCCCAGCGGCCAAGTGACGGGCGCACACTGGATGTTGAGCACCGATTCCACTTCGTCCAACAACTCCAATGAATCGCGCACCTCGCGGTCCATCTTGTTCATGAAGGTGACGATGGGCGTATTGCGCATGCGGCACACGTTCAACAGCTTGATGGTCTGCGCTTCCACACCTTTCGCTGCGTCGATCACCATCAACGCAGAGTCCACTGCGGTAAGTACGCGATAGGTGTCTTCCGAGAAGTCTTGGTGACCGGGTGTATCCAACAGGTTCACCACGTGGTCGCGATACTCGAACTGCATCACCGATGAAGCCACTGAGATACCGCGTTGCTTTTCGATTTCGAGGAAGTCAGAAGTCGCATGGCGACCACTCTTGCGTGCTTTCACCGCGCCCGCCATCTGGATCGCACCTGAGAATAAGAGCAACTTTTCAGTGAGCGTGGTCTTGCCCGCGTCGGGGTGGGAGATGATGCCGAAGGTGCGGCGGCGCGCCACTTCGCGTGCGATCTTGTCGCGCGGAACGGCTGCGGGTTCTTGGATGGTCTGGTCGATGGCGTCGGACATGATGCTTGCCTGTGCAAAAAAGGCCGCAAGTCTAATGATTTACGGGGGGAATGTCTAACCGTGAGCGCCCTTAAATGAACGATCGCTTGACGAAAAACCCAATGTGCGGAAAATCCACACCAAATCACTCAACAATATCTCTTCAGAAAGGAAAACGCCGTGTTGAAACTCCTTTTCATCCTCATCGCTGTGACCATAGTCGCCATCCTCATCTTGGCCTCTTTCAAACCAGATTCGTTCCGCGTCGAGCGCTCCACACTCATCCAAGCCACACCTGAAAAAGTGTTCCCCCACATCAACGATCTGCGCAGTTGGGCCTCATGGTCAGTCTGGGAAAGATTGGACTCGCAGATGAAGAAGACCTACAGCGCGAACACCGCAGGCAAAGGCGCGACCTATGAGTGGGAGGGCAATAAAAAAGTCGGGCACGGACGCATGGCCATCACCGACTCCATCGCCGCTAGCAAGGTCGTCATCCAACTCGATTTCATCAAACCATTCGAAGCGCACAACATGACTGAGATCACGCTATTGCCACAAAATGGCGGCACCCTAGTGACTTGGGC
>JABFSI010000087.1 GCA_013140695.1 Sideroxydans sp.
GCCCCCGACATAAGCAGGGCGGCGGCAAGGGCTTTAAGAGGATTCGGGCGGATAGTCATGATGGCTCCTTTTTTACAACGGCATTACATCGCTAAAATACTTTGAACAAAACTGACGGTGTTGCGCGGACCCGCGGTGCGTACGGTGACGCGGTAATAAGTCAAAACAGTGGGGGGGCAGGGGATATTGGGATCCGCATCACAGCCAATCCGCCCGGTGTTTTCAATGGGGACCGCGGTGAAGCATTGGTTGGCAACAGCGTTATCGGCTTGGCACAAGCGCTCGATGATGTAGTTGACGGCGTAGCCTGCGGGCGCATTATTGGCGGCAATGCTGTTGCCGCCAACATTATTCCAGTAGGTGTTCCAAGTGGTGTTGGCGGTGGGAGGCTCAAGATGTGGTTCGTGTTTGGGGAGATAGCCCGCTTGGCAGTTAATACCAGGCGTGCAATTTAGAAGCGCACCTTGGTTTGTATTAAATATGGAACGCAGTAATACAGAGGCATCATCGATACCAATATCAGATGCATCGGTAGCGGCAGAGTGGAAAGCCAAGTTACCTGCAATCACGTTGGTGGTGTCCACCGAGCGAATGAGTGAAATGGCGGCCAGCGTCATCGCCACCAATACGATGAGGGTGATTAACAACACCACGCCCTTTTGTTTAAGTGCAAGTGCGGGATGGGTGTGCATGTGTTTTAGAGACATCCTGCAACTCCTTTACCCGACCACGCCACATTGCGCAGGGGAATGACGGTTTCAAATGTTTTGTAGCGGAAATTTTGCCAACCGAAGCCAACTGGTACGTTTGTGCCTGTCAAATTGATGGCGCTGAGACCGCCCCACGTGGGCACGTTGGAGGTGACGGCTAAATCAGATTGCACGCTGCGTGAAACCAATACTAGACGCATGGCGTAGGCAGGTGCGGCGGTGGTGCATTCGGCACGCATGCTGACGATGCCCTCTGCTAACGGCGTCCACGTGGGGGTAGCGGGGGTGGCGGCGCAGTCTTGTTGCATAAAGTTGCATACCCACAGCGTGCCACCGTTCACGGCGTACACCAAAATGGCGGGAGCTCTGCCAAAGTTAAATAAAATAGGGTGGTTACCGCCCGTGGCTTTGTCGTTGACTAAAGTAGGGTGAGGGATGCCGTAGGCCAAGTCGTTAATAGGTACAGCGCCCGCATTGGGCGCGTTCACCTGATAGAGATAGTGCGGATTAGTGGCAGCAACCCCAGTTGCGCCGTTGTCGGGGGTGACGTAGTCGCTTTCCACAAAGGCGGCACCGCCCGCACCCGCAACGGCAACGGCAGTGGTGGCACCACGTGTGATGTTGTAATTGCCGCCTGTTGTGCTGGTGATTAAAGCGCCATCGGCGGTGGTATTGCTGTTGCCATAAACCACCATAAAGGCATCGGTATCGGCATCAACATTGAAGGCGCATTTATTGCAGCTGCCATTGTTGATGATGGTCACTGGTGCGAGGTTGTTGAGGGTGACATTGGGGGTGACTAAACCGTCGCCCAGCAAGGCTGGGTTGCTAAAGCCATAGCCAGCCTGTTTGACATCTAGGCTGATGCCATGCAAGGCGATAGCGCCATTGTTTTGCGCATCGTCGCCGCCAGTGGTGGTGCGTTTTTGCCCTTCAAATACTGAAGTGACTTGCATGATGACGATGATGCCTATCATGCCGATAATCATGCCGACCATGATTTCGACCAAACTAAAGCCACGCATTTTTTGGGTGAGTGCAAAGGTTTTCATGGTTAGTTGTCTTTTTGCGCGTTGACGGTGGTGGTGGTGTTGTAGGTGTGTTGGCTACCACCAGGTTGCGTCCACGAAATGGTGATGGTGGTGCTGGTGCGGCTGGTTTGCTGACGGCCGACAGAACAAGCTGGAGGGTTGAGCACGGTGGCGGTATTCACTGTTGCCACTGCATTGGGCATCACGCTCGATGCGGCCGCCCACCACGCGTTAAATTGCGCGCCCCCTGTTTGATAATCTGCCAAGCCGTTAGGCATGACGGTATTAAACGGGTTGGAGCATCCCACTGAAGGTACGGCGACCGCCGCACTTAAATCCGTCCACATCATGCCGACTAGACGGTCAGCCAGTAGGCTGGCATCGGTTCGGTATTTGGCATCGCTCGACATTTTGATGGAGTTGGCTTGCAGGCCAACGATGGCGAGAATCCCCATAGAAAAAATCAGGATGGAGATGAGTGCTTCCAGAATCATGGAGCCGCGCTGATGGCTGATAAGGGTTTTTTTCATAATCAGCATCCTTGAGGGTTGGGCGCGGCGATGGCGGGGTCACACATGCGAGACTGTCCACCGGGCGAGACGATGATATTCAGGCAGCGCATCGGGCCGCCCGCGTCGCGGCAATCACCGCCCATGGGCGCGGGATTGGTGACGCGGATGATGACGGGGGCATTGATGCCATTGACGCGTCCCAAGCCGCCGTAGGTCACCACACTAACACCGGCATTGATGCGGGCGTTGGGCGTGCCGTCTGTGCCGGAATGCTTTTGAATAATGCTGGGCACGACAGGTGCGGCGGTATCGGCGCTGGGTGCAATGTGGCAAAGCGCCGTGGTGTCATTTAAGCTGACCACCCAGTTAGGGCCGTTGAGGCTCAAGTTACAGGCAGCATCCATGCTGTCGGTTAATTGGAACATCACGTTGGTGTTGCGGCGCACGGCTTCTGCACGGGCAAGTTGCAAGCCTGCGGAAATGCTTTCGGCGGCGGTGCGGAGTTGGGCGTTTTGTACCCAGCTGGTAAAGCTGGGTGCGGCCATGGCTATCAAGATGGAAAAAATGCTGATGCCGACGAGCAACTCGACAAGGCTAAATCCACGTTCGTGTGAACGTTGAATTAACATGCGCCCCCCTTGCTGGTGCGCCAGCAGGGAATTTCAGCCGTGAGCCAACCTTGGGGGGCGGGGGCGATGATGGTGGAGGTGCGCGTGTTGGATTCGTTAATGGTGTAGTTGAAGCCATCTACAATCGAATCAATCTCACCCGAAACCGTCACGATAAAAGTGGTGTCGGTGGCATCACAGGCGACCGTAAAGTAGGTGCTGACGGGGCGCGCACCGCCGCAGATTACGCCGCCTAGGGCGGTGGAATAGCGTTGATTGTCTTGGTAATACTGTTCGAGGGTGATGCGGTCGCTGGCGAGTGCGGCGGTGGCATCGGAGATGGCGCCGCGTCGCACGTGGTCTTGGTAGGTGGGAACGGCGATGGATGCTAGTATGCCGATGATGAGTACGACAATCATCAATTCAATTAACGTAAAGCCTTTTTGCATGTTCATGTCACTCTCCCAAAATTCCTTGATGCGAAACTTAAAGCAGGTCTTAAATTGCGCCTAGTCAATACCGATAAGTGGCGCGCCCGCCTGATTAACGGCGGCGCTGGAGAAAAATACTTTGTCTAATAAATTCATTGTGATAGGCGCGGGTGCGCTGGGGTTGGCGACGGCGGAAGGATTGCTACGCCAAGGTGTAGAAGTGACCGTTTTAGAGCGCGGGCAGGTGGGGCAGGAATCGTCTTGGGCGGGGGGCGGAATTTTGTCGCCGTTATGCCCTTGGGATTATCCCGACGCGGTGAATCGGCTGGCGGCGCGTGGAGCGCAATTGTTTGCGGGGTTCGCGCAGCGCTTGTTAGGTGAAACGGGGATTGATCCTGAATTTAATCGTTGTGGCATGTTGGTGTTGCCGCCGTTTGATACGCAAATGGCGTGGTCGTGGTGTCAGGCACATGGAGTGCGGGCGGAAAAATGCGGTGATGCAACCTCGGTATTGTCATTCCCGCAAAAGCGGGAATCTAGCCAATTAAATAATCTTGCGAGGCAAGAACAAAAACCAGTGGCCCTTTCTACAACAACGCTGGATTCCCGCTTTCGCGGGAATGACAATGCGCGTGATGCTTTATTCCTCCCCGATGTTGCCCAAGCACGCAATCCTCGTTTGTTGCAGGCCATGCGCGCGCAGGTGCTCAAATTGGGCGGGCGCATTGTCGAGCAATGTGATGCGCAGCAGTTGGTGGAGAAGTCGGGCAAGGTGTCGCACCTAGTGACCTCGCAAGGCAATTTCAACGCTGAAAATTTCGTTGTGACGGCGGGGGCGTGGAGCAAAACTTTATTGGGTGAGCATGCTTTAAGCGCGGACATTAAGCCGATACGTGGGCAGATGTTGTTGTTCAAATTTGAGACACCGCCCTTGCCATATGTGGTGCTACAAGACGGCTTGTATCTCATTCCTCGTAAGGATGGTCATTTGCTGGTGGGTAGCACCTTGGAGGATGTCGGCTTTGATAAATCCACGACGCAAGAGGCACGCGCGATGTTGTTGCAGCGTGCCACGGCGCTGCTGCCGTCATTGCGCGACATGCCCATTGTCAAACACTGGGCGGGTTTGCGTCCCGCCTCTCCGGGCAACCTTCCCACTATCGGCCGTCATCCGCATTTGCATAATCTTTTCATCAACAGCGGACACTTTCGCTACGGCGTGACCATGTCGCCCGCCAGTGCGGAAATTTTGTTGAATGAGATAAACGGCGCAGTTCAAGCCTTGGATGTTGCGCCGTATCAGTGGCGTTAAATTTGGCTAAATGAGTTTGAGGGTATCTCTATAAATTCAAATTCCGTGATGCCGGCGTAGGCCGGTGTCCAGTCAAAAAAACATGCCGTGCAATAGACTGATGAAACGGTATGTTTAATTAAACCCGCTGGATTCCGGCCTGGCCGCAGGTCAGTTTATCTTGAGCCTGTCGAAAGGCCGGAATGATGATTGGGGACTTAATCAAAGATTCCCTGGATACTGACCTGCGCCGGTATGTCGAATTTTTAGAGATTTCCCAATGTGGGAGCCCGATTTGTTGGGCGATTTTTTTATTGAAAGAGTCATCACCCGATGTACCCGCAAGGGGTAGGCCGTGGCTTTAAGGGGCTACGCCCCAACACCACACGCTCAATCGGGCTCTCACAAGAGGCTTGGTTCTGATGAGTAATCTGCGTTAGTCGTTGTCGTCGCATCTGCTCTTCGCTTACAATCCGCGCTGGAACGCCGATGTAGCTCAGTTGGTAGAGCAACTCACTCGTAACGAGTAGGTCACCAGTTCGATTCCGGTCATCGGCACCATCCCCCCGTTTTCATTCGTAGCGAACAGTCAGGAGTCAGCATGACGTTACCGCAACTCAAAAAATCTTTTTTCACGCTCAAAAAAATCGCGATAGCGGTGGGGGTGTTGGCGCTGCTACTGCTTGCATTTAGCCTATTTTCTGGCGCGAAACCTATTCCTGTTACCTTGCAAAAAATTGAGTTGGGCGATGTTGAAGCGGCGGTGAGCAACACACGTGCAGGCACGGTGAAAGCCTGTCGTCGCGCCAAGATGTCACCGCAAGCGGGTGGGCAGATTGCCAAGTTGCGCGTAAAGAAGGGTGAGCGCGTGGTGGCGGGGCAGGTGTTGTTAGAGCTGTGGGATGACGACTTGCATGCGCAAGAAAATTTAGCGCAAGAGCAGTTGAAAGTGTCGCAAAGTCGCGTGCAAGAGGTGTGCGGCTTGGCCGATGCGGCACAACGCGATGCGGCACGCTCGCAAGAGTTGCTCAACAAGGGCTTTATTTCAGCGCAGTTGTTAGACAAAGCAGTGACGGAAGCAGCAGCGCGTAAGGCTTCGTGTGCATCGGCACGGGGTGATATTGAGCAAAGCAAATCGCGCATTCGTATGGCACAAGCAACGATGCAGCGCATGACCTTGCGTGCACCGTTTGCGGGGGTGGTGGCCGACATCAGCGGCGAATTGGGCGAATACGCCACGCCTTCACCACCGGGCATTTTGACCATTCCAGCCATCGACCTAATCGACGATAGCTGCCTCTATGTGAGTGCGCCGATTGACGAGGTGGATGCCGGCAAACTCAAGGTAGGGCAGATAAGCCGCATCACCTTGGATGCTATCAAGGGGCGTCATTTCACGGGTAAAGTGCGGCGCATTGCGCCGTATGTGTTGGATTTGGAAAAGCAAGCGCGCACCGTGGAAGTCGAAGTTGAATTCGACAAATTAGCGCAAGGCGAAAATTTATTAGTGGGCTACAGCGCCGATGTGGAAATTGTGTACGAGGTGCGCAGTCGCGTATTGCGTGTGCCCACGCAAGCCTTGTTGGAAGGTAATCGCGTGCTACTGGATAAAGACGGTGTATTGGAAGAACGCAAACTCACGACTGGGCTTTCCAACTGGGAGTTCGCTGAAGTGTTGACTGGCTTGTCGGAAGGCGATCAGGTGGTGTCGTCTTTAGATAGAGCGGGTGTGAAGGCGGGTGCCAAGGTCGTTGAAGAAAAAGTTAAGCCTGCGCAATGAAATTTTCCCGGTTCGTGGTGAGTAGGCCGCAGGCCGTATCGAACCATCCGATGCGGTACGCAGCGGGCAGCCCATCACGTACCGTGCTGGATGGTTCGATACACCCAAGGGGTGCGAGAACCTCTTCGAGGCATTTTTTGTTCGTAATTGCCCGAACAAAAAACACTCACCACGAACGGACATATAGGACGAAGCATGATCGAACTGCAAAACGTCAGCCGTAGCTTCACCGTCGGTGACCAACAAGTCTCCGCATTGCGCGACATCAACTTGCGACTGGATGCGGGCGAATACATCTCCGTCATGGGACCTTCCGGTTCTGGTAAATCCACATTGCTCAATCTGCTCGGGCTGCTCGATAGGCCGTCATCAGGTACCTATCTATTGGATGGCGGTAACGTCACTGATCTGACTGACGAGCAGCAAGCTCAAGTGCGCAGAGAGAAGATAGGCTTCGTGTTCCAATCTTTCCATCTTGTGCCACGCCTAACTGCGGCACAGAACGTCGAGTTGCCGATGATCTTGGCGGGTATTGCACCTGAAGAACGCAAGCAACGGGTCGAAGTCTTGATGCAGAACTATGGCTTGAGTGCACGCGCAGACCATAGGCCAGACCAACTCTCTGGTGGTCAGCGTCAGCGCGTCGCCATCGCACGCGCTACGGTGATGAAGCCCACCGTGTTGTTGGCGGATGAACCGACCGGTAATCTCGATCGCGCCACAGGTTGGGAAGTGCTCAAGCTGTTGGAAGGGTTGCTAGAGCAGGGCATCACCCTAGTGGTGGTGACGCATGACGCCGAGATCGGCGCACGTGCCCATCGGCAGATCCACATGCTGGATGGTGCCATCCGTTCCGACGAGAAGCTTGTTGTATGAAAAAATCAACTGACTCAATGCGCCCAACATCCCCTCCCCCTTGCAGGGGGAGGGTTAGGGAGGGGGTAGAAGTGCTGGAGCTCCTCGACTCTAACCCCATCCTAGCCTTCCCGCTGCAAGGGGGAAGGAACGGTGGATATGAAACTCACCGAC
>JABFSI010000100.1 GCA_013140695.1 Sideroxydans sp.
CCGCCGCGCAGGATGGCGGCATTGCCCGACTTCAGGCACAGCCCAGCGGCATCCGCCGTCACGTTCGGGCGCGATTCATAGATGATGCCGATGACACCGAGCGGCACACGCATCTTGCCGACTTGGATGCCGGAAGGACGATATTTCATGTCGCTGATCTCGCCGATAGGGTCGGCTAGTGAAGCGATCTGGCGCAGACCCTCTGCCATGCCTTTGATGGTCTTCTCGGTCAAGGTGAGACGGTCGATAGAGGCGTCGTCGAGTCCGTTGGCTTTCGCGGCCGCGACATCCTTTGCGTTCTCGGTGAGGAGTTTGCTGGTGTTGAGCAGGATGGCGGTGGCGATGTTCTCCAGCGCGTGGTTCTTCGCGTTGGTATCGGCTTGCGCCACGATGCGAGAAGCGGCACGTGCCTGCTGTCCAACGCCTTTCATGTATTGCTTGATGTCTTCCATCACAATCCTGTCATTCCCGCCCCCGACTACCCCATTCGGGGGCAGGCTTCGGCGTGTTATTAAGTGCGCCGTCATTCCCGCGTAGGCGGGAATCTAGTTAATTTATGAAACTAGGTTCCCGCTTAAATGGGAACGACAAACTAGATTATTTCATTCCACAAATCGCGCCATTCGGAGTTCGTAGATTCAATCAGTCGAATTTTCCAAGCACGATTCCATTTCTTGATTTGCTTCTCGCGATTGATCGCCGAAATCAAGTCTTCGTGCATTTCGAAATAAACGAGAACATGTACTCCATACCGTTTAGTGAAGCCATCGGCGCAATCGTTCTTATGTTCCCAAATGCGTTTGGGTAAATCACTTGTAACCCCAGTGTACAGCGTGCCGTAAGGTTGGCTGGCAAGAATATAAACGGCGGGTTGCATAGGGCGCGGAGTTTACTGGATTCCCGCCTTCGCGGGAATGACGGCAGTGTAGAATGCGCGCCTCATGTTTTGTCATTCCCGCGCAGGCGGGAATCCAGTTTGTTTTTAATAACTGCGAAGCAGACAAAACCGAATTTATTGATTAACTGAACTAGATTCCCGCTTTCGCGGGAATGACGAGCGAAATGTCCGACATCCTCAAAAAGATATTGGCAGTGAAGGCGCAAGAAGTCGCCGCCGCGCTGTCCGCTAAATCCCTCCCTGCTATCCGTGCCGAGGCAGAACAAGCTGCGCCCACCCGTGATTTCGTTGGTGCGATCCGCGGCAAGATCGCGGCAGGTAAATCCGCGGTCATCGCCGAAATCAAGAAAGCCAGCCCTAGCAAAGGGGTCCTCCGTGAGGATTTCCGCCCGGCCGACATCGCGCGGAGTTACGAAAAGCATGGCGCCGCGTGTTTGTCCGTATTGACGGACGAACAATTCTTCCAAGGCAATGCGGACTATCTGAAGCAAGCTCGTGCTGCCTGTGCATTGCCCGTGTTGCGCAAAGACTTCATGGTCAGCGAATACCAGATATATCAAGCGCGTGCGATGGGAGCGGATGCCATCCTACTGATCGCTTCTGCCCTGACCTTGAGCCAGATGACGGCGTTCGAGCAATTGGCGCACAAGTTGGGGATGGCTGTGTTGGTGGAAGTGCACGACGGGGCGGAACTAGAAGTGGCACTGAACTTGAAGACGCCACTCATCGGCATCAACAATCGCAACCTGCGCACCTTCGATGTCACCTTGCAGACCACGCTCGATCTGCTGTCGCGCATCCCTGCCGATCGCATCGTCATCACTGAAAGCGGCATCTTTACCGCAGACGATGTGAAGCTGATGCGTGATCATCAAGTTCACACCTTTCTTGTGGGTGAAGCTTTCATGCGCGCTACAGACCCAGGTGAAGCACTCGCCGCCACCTTTATTTCTTAAGTTATTTTTTTAGAGTTGGCCGTTCTCTAGCTTTAGGGGGTAGACCTACCGAGCAGGTGTCTGCGTCTAATTGCAAAGATTTGCTGTAGAGCTTATTTTGTTTGTTGCAAAAAAAAGACAAACAAAGTGAATAATTGATGCAAGTCAAATGTGTCGACCTTCGTTGATGCAGAATCCGCCCGAACTCGATGTTCGGGTTTTGGGAGAAGCCATCAAGAGTATGCGCAGTGGCTTTGTGACACTGTAAGCATGTCGTAAGTTGTGGGTAGTACGTTTGATCTTGAGACGAATGATCGGTTTAAGCAGTCGTCTTCGTAATTTAGAAAATAAACTTAAATTATTTACTGAGGAGCTCTACATGAAAAAGAAAATCATCGCACTGGCTGTTGCTGCTGCTTTCTCCACCCCGGCTTTCGCTGATGTCGGCTTCTACGGCATCGTTGATGCGGCTGTTGCTGCTATCTCGGCAAGCGGTCAAAAAAGCGATATGCAAATGTTGTCGGGTGGCGCATCAGGCTCACGCATTGGCCTTAAAGCTACCGAAGATTTGGGTAGCGGCCTGACAGGCGTGGCTGTGTTGGAATACGCGTTGGACACTCAAACAGCAGGCTCTGTAGGCGCTGCACGTCAGCAAATGTTGGCTGTAGCAAGTGATTTCGGTACGGTCGCAACGGGTTATCTGCAAACAACAGGCTATGATTTTGGCGTTAAATTTGACCCCATTGCAGGCTCTTCAGTATCTCCTATCCAAAGCATCACTAAAGGCAGCGGCTTCTTGATTGGCGCGGTCGCAGGCGCATCACGCGCGCAACGTGCCTTGGCTTACATTTCACCTAACATCAGCGGCCTGACTTTGGCTGCGAACTATTCCACTGCATTGGGTGGTTTGGGTGATTTGGGTGTGGATGCGAGCTGTACAGGTGCAGCTAACGTCGCAGCTGTTAATGGTGCGACACCTGCCGCAACGACGGTGGCATGCGCGAAGGATGGCCTGAAGACAACCGCAACATTGTTGTCTGCTAACTACACGTTAGATGCATTGACCGTGGGGGCAGTGTATGCCGCTACGAATAACACTAACAAAGCTGCTGGTACGGCTACGACTAAACAAGCGTCAGAATATGCGCTTGGGGGCTCTTATGATTTGGGTGTGGCTAAATTGATGGGTACGTTCCAATCTCAAAAGATTAGCAATACAGTAGCAACAGATGTGATAACAGGCGGTACAGCGCTTTCATTTGCCGCAGTTGTGCCAGTGCCAACGGGTGCGTTTGCTGTTTTGTATGCAAAAAACACACTGACCAATAATTCGCTGAATGCGGGCGTAAAAGGTAAGAACTTTAATGGCAGCGGTTTTACAGCAGGCTATTTGCATACACTGTCTAAAACAACGACAGCATATGTGGGTTATTCCAGCGTGAGCAATGGTGCAGATACTAATGCGTATAGCGTAGCTAACAATGCGGTCGCAGGAACAACGGCCACAAATACAGCGGGTACGGCATCATTGGACAACGGCGGCAGCTCTAGCCTGTTCGCAGTGGGTCTGCGCAAGAAGTTCTGATAAAACGACTAGCCATAACTAAGGCTGCAAAAAACCGCAGCCAAAGTTGCTGGCTATAATCTGCCCCCTCGATACGCCCTATGGGCTACTCGGGACAGGCCACCTCGATACATCCGCTACGCGGACACTCGGGACAGGCCTAACGGTTAGTTCTAGTATGAAACGGGCATCTTCGGATGCCCGTTTTTATTTCTGCTCGCTTTATTGCTATTGAATAATGGTAACTAATACGTTACCATTTGGTCATGAAAATTCGCGTTGAGGAATATATTTGTGAGGATGGGACGATTCCATACAAGTTATGGTTTGACAGTCTTGATTCACAAGCCGCAACCAAAGTGGTGACGGCAAAATTGCGTTTGGAGCTTGGCAATATATCCAGTGTGAAGTGGTTTGATGGCATGGGTGAGTATGTGATTGACTGGGGGCCAGGCTATCGTATTTATCTGGCCAAAGAGGGAGACGCACTCATCATTTTGTTTGGTGGTGGAACAAAACGCAGGCAACAAAAAGATATTGAGCGCGCCAAGGCTTTGCACATTGAGTACAAAGCGCGAAAGAGGGCGAAGTTGGGTATCAATAAAATCGCAACAGGAAAGAGGTGATCGTATGGCACTAACTCGAAATTTTAAGCAGACGGTGATTGAGCGTGTCGAACGCGACCCTGAGTTTGCAAAAGCACTTCTCGATGAAGCGGCTACGCTATTTTTAAGTGACGAGCCAGAAACGGCCCGCCTCATCCTTCGTGATCTTGTGAACGCTACTCTTGGATTTGAGCAGTTGGCTGAGCTAACAGATAAGCCAAGCAAAAGCTTGCATCGCATGTTGTCGCCCAAAGGCAATCCAAGCATGGACAATCTCGCTGCGATTTTTGGCGCTGTGCGTGCGCGCTTGAAGGTCGGGATTGAAGTGCGCACGGTGGAGCTGGCGTAGTTGTGAAATCTATGACTCAAGTACGCGTAAGAGAAGACTGTAAAATTGAGCTGGTTTTCAGTACGGGAGAAGCTTGACTTTTTGACGTCAGCCCGTATTTGGAAAAAGAGGGCTTTAAGCGACTGAAAGATGTGTCCTTGTTTAATCAGACTTACGTTGCTTTCGATACGGTTTGCTGGCCGGGCAATCTGGATATCGCCCCAGAAACACTTTACGACGCGTCGGTGCCTTTGCAGTAAATCAATAGGAGTACGTCATGCCTAACCTAGACAGTTTCATCATCGAATTTGATAAAGGTCTGCGCACTTTGTTCGCCAAAGCGCCGACCGCACGTCCTTATCCTGATGCGGATATTCCTGATGCCGCGATGACGGAGGCGGAAAAGAAACATGCCGCCGCGTTGATGCGTATCAACCATACGGGTGAAATTTGCGCGCAGGCGCTGTATCAGGGTCAGGCGTTGACGGCTAAAGACCCTGCGGTGGAGGCCAGGCTGAATCATGCTGCGTGGGAAGAAACGGAGCATCTTGCGTGGACTTCGCATCGAGTGCATGAGTTGGGGGGGCGTTTGAGTCTGCTCAATCCAATCTGGTACACCAGCTCATTGGCGATTGGAGCGTTGGCAGGGGCGTTGGGTGATAAATGGAATCTGGGTTTCTTGGCAGAAACAGAACGCCAAGTGGGCGCGCATTTGAAGCATCATTTGGATACCTTGCCGCCGCAAGATGCCAAGAGCCGCGCCGTGGCGCAGCAGATGTACACGGATGAAGTAAGCCATGCGGATATGGCGGTGGAATTGGGCGCAGCTGAGTTGCCGTTGCCAGTGAAGGTGGCGATGCGCGGGATGTCGCAGGTGATGACGAAGACAGTGTATTGGGTCTGATTGGTCATTCCCGCGAAAGCGGGAATCCAGTCCACAAAACAAAGTACCTCGCGGAGCGAGGCCAAAAGCTTAAAGGCTCTTTTAATAAACCCGCTGGATTCCCGCTTTCGCGGGAATGACGGTTTGATTTACTCCTGCACAACCTCAAAATCATGCGTCATTTCTGCCGTCGCACCCAACATGATGGAGGCCGAGCAGTATTTTTCTGCGGATAGTTTCACCGCTTTCTCCACCGCTTCTGGTTTGATGTCTTTGCCCTTCACCACGAAGTGCATGTGTATCTTGGTGAACACTTTGGGGTCGGTCTCGGCGCGTTCTGCGCTCATCTCAACGTAACAATCCGATACGGCTTGGCGTGATTTTTTCAGGATCATCATCACGTCGATGCTGCTGCAACCGCCAGCACCCAGCAGCAACATTTCCATCGGGCGTGGCCCTAGGTTGCGTCCACCTACTTCAGGCGAAGCGTCCATTACCACTGCGTGTCCGCTTGCGCTTTCGCCAATGAAGGTCATGCCATCTACCCATTTGATACGTGCTTTCATGTTCGCTCCTGAGTCATTTTTACAGCTTAGATTTTAACTGATACCACAACAGCCCAATCATTTCGTGCATGTACCAATAGCTGTCAAACAGGGCTACGGCGCTGGGTACAAAGGTGAGCGCGGTGGTGTTGTAACGGGTGGTGTAAGCAGTAGGGGCGCGCACCACGTCGAAGCCTGCGTGTTGGAAAGCACGCGCGGCACGTGGCATGTGCCACGCGTGGGTGACGAGGTAGATGCGCGTAATGCCTGCTTCTTTTAACAGGGCGCGGCTGAAGTGTGCGTTTTCTAGGGTGTTGTCAGAATCGCTCTCTACCCATTGCACGGGCACGTGAAATTCTTGTTCCAACACTTGGCGCATTTGTGTGCCTTCGGCGCGGCTGTTGCCACGTGGTTTGCCGCCCGCTACTAGAATGGGCTTGCTGGTTTCACGTTGCAGTGTGGCGGCAAAGCGTAGGCGTTCTAGTGTCTCTTTGTTGACGGTGTCGCCCCCATATTCAGTAGCGTAAAAATTGCTGCCACCGCCGAGTACCACAATGGCGTCGGCAGGTTGTTGGTGTGTATTAAGGGCGATGGGCGCACCTTCCAGTTGATGCATGAGCGCGTCAGACACGTAAGGGGTGGAGAGCGCCCATAGCGTGACGAATGCAGTGGAAATAAGTGCGCGAGCAATGACAGGGCGTTGGTGCCACAGCCACAAGCCTAACCCTGCCACGATGAGTAAATTAAGCGGGGGTAACAGCACTGCGCTGACTAGATTTGTGATTAACCAAGACATCATTATTCTTTGCGGTAAGGAGTGCGCATGATAAGCCGTCAGCGTACTGTTTTGATAAAAAGTGGCGGGTACAATGCAAGCATGATTGATTGCACAAAAATCAAGTTAGCGCAGAGGCACCAAATTTCTGACTGGGCAGTGGAAGCGCCCTGCGCGCATACGCCTTTTGCGGATTATGTGGCGCAAACACGCGAGCGTTTAGCGCAGGCACATGCGGGACAAAATGAGGCAGCGAAAATTGTCGAGGGAAATGCGCCGTTCGAGTTGATTCCTTCTGGGGCATTTGTAACGGGAAGCGATAAACCTTTCAAGCGCGGTGTGTTGTTAGTGCATGGATTAACCGATTCACCTTATCACATGCGGCATTTGGCTGATTTTTTTCAGCGTAATGGATTCCGCGTGATGGCGATATTGTTGCCAGGGCATGGTACGCAAGCAGGGGATTTACTTGAGGTTAAGTGGCAATCATGGGCGGCAACGGTGGCCTATGGCGCAACGTGTTTGGCGCAAGAGGTGGATGAAGTGTATCTGGCTGGATTTTCAGCAGGAGCGGCATTGTGTGTGCGTCATGCGGCGCATGATAATCGAGTGCGAGGCTTGTTTTTGTTTTCTCCCGCGCTCGAAATTACGCCGCGTGCGAAATGGGCGAAATGGCATCGGCTTTATAGTTGGCTGATGCCATACACGGCGTGGGTGAGTGTGTTGCGCGATGCAGACCATTTCAAATATGAATCTTTCTGCAAGAACGCCGCCGCGCAGATGTATGCGCTGACGCAGTCACTGCCTCGTGAGGCGCTAGCGATACCCGTTTTCACGGCGGCTAGCGCGGATGACGCAACGGTGAATTCTGCTGCGACTTGGCGTTTTATGGAGCGCGCAACTAACGCCGCTAATCAATTGGTTTGGTACGCCACGCAAGTAGTAGCAGGCGTAAATGTGACGTGGGTGAACAGCGCGCTACCCGAACACAACATAGTGAGCAGTGCGCATACTGCGGTGGTGATGTCGCCGCGCGATGCGCACTATGGCGTAGTAGGCGCATACGTAAATTGCTTGCATTACTGCGCACAAGATGCGGCGCGTTGTTGCAGTGGCAAGGAAAGTGTTTTATTGGGCGAGATAAGTGAAGTGAATTTGCACAAGGGTTTACTGCGCCGCCTAACGTTTAATCCGCACTACGCACAATTGGAAAATGCGATGCAGCAGTTCATCGAAAGATTGCCATGAGTTCAAATAATCACTTAAAACCTACCCTATTCCAGCCGCCTCTTGTCGGGGGCATTGCACCAAATAGAGAATCTAAAATCACTCGTATCTACGCACATCGCGGGGCGAATAAAGAAGCAGCTGAAAATACGCGCACGGCATTTGAGCGGGCGTTGCATTACCCCATTGACGGCATCGAAACGGATATTCAGTTGACACGCGATGGCGTGCCGGTGCTGTGGCACGACGATGATTTTGCTAAGCTGGGGCATGCTGATAAGCGCGTCGACGATTTCGATTTTGCGCAGTTGCAAACCTTAAATTTTGCGGCGCACTTTGCGGGTGCAGAAAAAGAAAGTGCGATGAACCTGCAAGATTTTGTGACGGCGTACCACGCGCGCTGTGACTTGTTGTTGGAAATAAAACGCTATTCGAATGAGTCGCAGGTGCAGCAGCACAGCAAGGTGCGGCAGACTTTGAGTATTGCACAGGCCGTTAACAGTGAGCGCATCATGGCATCTTCATTTGATTTGGATAGTTTGCTGTATGCGCAGCAAATCGCGCCCAACTTCCCCTTGGTGTTCAATTTAGAACCAGAGCATAACGTTGTATTTGCAATTCAGGCCTTGCAGCAGCAACCGTTCTTGCAGGGTTTGTGCGTGCATATTGCAACACTAGATGCGGCGATGATGGCGGCAGTGCGTCAGCGCGGAAAGTCCATTGCGGTTTATACCTGCAACACGGATGAGCAGATTGATCGCGCTTTGCATCTGGGTGTGGATGTGCTGATTAGTGATTTTCCGCAGCGGGCATTGCACAGGAGAGCGTAATGAAACGTGATTTTGCGGCGCTGAATGATGAGTTCGATTTGCTGGTGTGCGGCGGTGGCATTTATGGTGCGTGGACGGCTTATGACGCAGTGTTGCGAGGGTTGAAAGTGGCGCTAGTGGAAAAGGGCGATTGGGCGAGCGCCACCTCGTCAGCTTCTAGCAAGTTGATTCATGGTGGTCTGCGTTATCTTGAAACGTACGATTTCAAACTAGTACGCAAAGCTTTGCGCGAGCGCCGCAGGTTGTTGCGTATCGCGCCACATCGCGTGTGGCCGTTGCGCTTTGGTGTGCCGGTCTATAAAAACAGCCGTAACGGTACGCTGAAATTAAAAGCAGGGCTGATGCTTTACGATGCCTTGGCAGGTGGTCCCGACGAACAAATGCGTCATGCGCATTTTTCGTCTGCGGCATTCTTTGAACACTTCCCCTTCTTGAACCAGCATGGCTTAAAAGGCGGCTTTACTTACGGCGACGCGCAAACGGATGATACCCGCTTGGTGTTGGAATTGGTGGCGGGTACGCTGGCGTTAGGGGCGGTGTGTGTGAATTACGCCGAACTTACAGAATGGTGTGAGGAGGGCGGTCATGTGTGCGGCGCGAAAATTAGGGACGGCGAAACAGGCGCGGTGTTGCAAATGCATGCGCGCCAATACGTCAGCACCAGCGGGCAATGGGCGAGCCAAGTATCGACAACGAGTGGCTTGTGCCGCATGAGTAAAGGCGTGCATTTGGTGTTGCCCGCCTTGCACATGAGCGAGGCTTTGTTACTCACCGCCCCACAAGATGGCCGCGTATTTTTTTGTATTCCTTGGTATGGACGTACCTTGCTTGGCACGACCGATACCCACTTTATAGGTGACATCAATCACGTGGAGGTGGAGGACGAGGAGGTGGATTACCTGCTCAAGGCTGCCAATCATTACCTTAAAGCCGCTTGGCAAAAACAAGATGTTATTCATGCGTATGCTGGATTGCGTGTGTTGCAACAAAGCGCGGATGTCCATCCCTCGGCGGTCACGCGAGATTGGGTATTGCACACCGCCACTAATCGCGTGCATCACTCAATCGGAGGAAAAATAACTTCTGCACGCGAGGATGCCTGCGAGATTGTAAATACGGTGTGTGCTCATCTGGGGGTGACTAATGCGTGCGAAACAAAAATACAGAATTTTCCTTGGACTCCGCAAGAAAGCTATGCCACTTGGTGCGCTACGATTAGCAGCCGTGCCAGAGAGCTAGGGGTGGATGCTGAAAGCATTCAATGGCTCATGCGGCGGCACGGTGCGAATACCGTGCATGTGTTGCAGTTAGTTGAGCTGGATGCGCAAGGCGCTGCGCGCGTGCTGTCCGACGTACCGTTCATTCAGGCGGATTTGCAATACTGCGCACAACAGGAAATGGTGGTGCATTTGGCAGATTTGTTGCGTCGCCGCCTCCCCCTGATGATTTTGTCGCGCGTTGATGCGATAAATTTGCAGAAAATTGCTCAAGCAGTGGCACCCGTTTTGGGGTGGGATAGTGCTAGAGTTCGCACAGAGCTTGCCGCGCCGATGAAATAAATTGAGTTAAGACAAGGGGTTGGCGTCATTTGGTGTTGAGGGTGACTTAATGTTTGACAGGGTTGGATGTCTCACATAGAATGCGCGCCCTTCGCAGTCCGTTATTTATCTTTTAGTTTTAGGAAATGCTATGAAAACATTTTCCGCCAAGTCACATGAAGTCCAGCACGACTGGATTCTGGTAGACGCAGCCGACAAAATTTTGGGCCGTTTGGCCAGCCAAATTGCATACCGTTTACGCGGCAAGCATAAGGCTATCTTCACACCGCACGTTGATACTGGCGACTTCGTTGTCGTAGTCAATGCTGACAAGTTGCGTGTGACGGGTAATAAAGCACAAGACAAGATGTACTACCGTCATACGGGTTACCCCGGCGGTATCTACGAAACCAACTTTACGAAGTTGCAGCAACGTCATCCGCAACGCGTTTTGCAAAAGGCCGTACGTGGCATGCTGCCAAAAGGTCCGTTGGGATACGCAATGCTGGCTAAATTGAAGGTGTATGGCGGTGGAACACATCCGCACAGCGCGCAGCAACCTAAACCCACTGATTTGTTGAAAGCATAATTATGAGTACAACTTATAACTACGGAACTGGCCGCCGCAAGAGCGCGGTTGCACGTGTTTTTATCAAGCCAGGTAAGGGCGACATCACGGTTAACGACAAGCCATTGGACGTTTTTTTCTCGCGTGAAACAGGCCGTATGGTCGTGCGTCAGCCACTTGAGTTGACTGAGATGGTCGGCAAGTTCGACATCATGGTGAACGTATCAGGTGGCGGAGAATCTGGACAAGCAGGTGCCGTGCGCCATGGCATTACTCGTGCGCTGATTGAATTTGATGCAAGCCTCAAACCAACATTGAGCCAAGCAGGTTTGGTGACTCGTGATGCGCGTGAAGTTGAACGTAAAAAAGTGGGTTTGCGCAAGGCGCGCCGCAGGAAACAATTCTCCAAGCGTTAAGCTTGTGGGAAGCTGGAAAAGCCGCCTTTTGGCGGCTTTTTCATTTATTATTCGTGGACTTACATGGAGGTTGGCATGCTTAAAGTCGGTATTGTGGGTGGCACAGGCTATACAGGAGTAGAGCTCCTGCGTTTGTTGGCAGGGCATTCTCAAGTTCAGCTTCATGCAATCACTTCGCGCGCGGATGCGGGATCGCCAGTGAGCCAGATGTTTCCTAGCTTGCGCGGCCATGTGAATTTGAATTTCACTCATCCTGATGAAGCTCACCTAGAGCAGTGCGATATGGTTTTTTTTGCAACTCCCAACGGTATTGCAATGCAGCAAACGCGTGAGTTGTTAGACGCAGGCGTGAGGGTCATTGATCTCGCGGCAGATTTTCGTATCAAAGACATCGCTGAATGGGAGAAATGGTATGGCATGAGCCACGCTTGTCCTGATTTGGTGGCGGAGGCAGTGTATGGACTGCCAGAAGTCAACCGCGAGAAAATTAAAAAAGCGCGCCTGATTGCGAACCCTGGTTGCTATCCCACCGCTGTTCAGTTGGGCTTTTTGCCTTTGATTGAAGCGGGCGTGATTGATACATCGTCTTTAATTGCCGATTCCAAATCGGGTGTGTCGGGAGCTGGGCGCAAAGCAGAAGTGCATTCTTTGTTTTCAGAATCTGCGGACAACTTCAAAGCCTATGGCGTGGCCGGGCATCGACACTTGCCCGAAATCAAACAAGGCCTAAGCGTTGCGGCGAATAAAGCCGTGGGTTTAACTTTTGTGCCGCATCTCACCCCCCTCATTCGCGGCATTCACGCCACCTTGTATGGCAAACTCACGCAAAATGTTGATTTGCAGACACTGTACGAACAGCGCTATGCGAACGAAGTTTTTGTGGATGTGTTGCCAGTAGGGGGCATGCCTGAAACACGTTCAGTTCGAGGATCAAATACTTGTCGCATTGCGGTGCATCGCCCACAAGGCGGCGATACGGTGGTGGTGTTGTCGGTGATTGATAATTTGGTCAAAGGCGCCGCAGGCCAAGCCGTGCAAAATATGAACATTATGTTCGGCCTGCCTGAAGCGGAGGGAATCGATATGATTCCTTTGCTGCCTTAATGTACGCATGATTAAAATCCTAAAGCGTCGATTTGGTATTTCCGCGCCGCGCTTGTCAGTGCGCCCGCATGTGCCATGGTATGTTCGATGGGCAATCACACTTCCCTTCTTATTCCTTTCTGGCTACCTCATTTGGTGGTCTTACGATGCGGGTTTGGAATTGGCTGGATTTCATCGCGGCAAAGCACAGCAAAAAATTACCGCATTGCAAGAGAAGGTTGGTTTGTTGGAAGCCGAAAATGCGAATCAAGCGGGGCAACTCGCCGTAAATGAGCGTCAACTACAAATGCAGCAGGCGGCCGCAGCTGAAGTTCAAGAGCAATTAAAGGCATTGCAAAATGAAAATGGTTTATTGAAAGAAGATCTCTCATTTTTTCAGAATTTACCTTTAACAGAGGGTAGCGACGCGGCTCTTTCCATTCACAGTCTTAAAGTAGATGCGGGTAGTTTGCCTGGGGAATTTCGTTGCCGAATGCTATTGGTGCAAGGGGTTCAACGGCGCGGCAAAGAGTTTGAGGGGGCCTTACAGATTGTGGTGAATGCGGAGCAGGGAGGCCAAAAAGTGGTGTTACAATTCCCGCAACAGGGGGTGTCTGATGCGGAAGCACAGCGCTTGAACTTTAGGTATTACCAGCGTGTAGAGAGAACATTTCAGGTGCCCCAAGATGTTCATGTAGAAAGCGTAGAGGTCCGAGTTTTTGAGAAGGGATTGCAAGCGCCCAAAGTTAAGCAGACGATTCTGCTGTCGTAACGGAGAGATTAGATGTTTAGCAAGCAAAATAAACCGCAAAATCGAATTGATTCACTGATTGGTGCGGGCACTAAAGTCATTGGTGATGTGTTGTTCACAGGTGGATTGCGTATCGATGGCAATGTCATCGGCAATGTTGTTGCGGATGCAAGTAATGCAAGCACCTTGGTGTTAAGTGAGCACGCCAGAGTTGAAGGTGAAATTCGTGTCACGCATTTGGTCGTGAACGGTATGGTAGTGGGCCCTGTCGAGGCAACTCAATATCTAGAACTTCAAAGCAAAGCCAAGGTCACTGGAGATGTAAAGTACAAGACCCTTGAAATTCAATTGGGCGCAATTGTTGAAGGTAAGCTTGTGCATATCAGTGAATCATCGGAAAAGGTGGTGTCACTTAAGTTGAATGGCACAGAATCAAAATAATCTGACAAGGAGCACACCATGAATGCAGTAACCGAAATGCAAGATCCGCTGTTATTTACTGATAATGCGGCCAACAAAGTAAAGCAACTGATCGAGGAAGAAGGCAATGCCGACTTGAAGTTGCGAGTGTTTGTGAGCGGCGGTGGATGCTCTGGTTTTCAATATGGCTTTACTTTTGATGAAGTGGCCAATGAGGATGATACCGTGATGACTAAGAACGGCGTACAGCTGCTGATAGACCCGATGAGTTTCCAATATCTGGTTGGCGCAGAGATTGACTATAGTGAAGGATTGGAAGGTTCGCAGTTTGTTATCAAGAACCCGAATGCAACGACCACTTGTGGTTGCGGGTCTTCCTTCTCGGCGTAAATAATCTGAAGTTGTACGAACGGCGGGGTGCGAAAGCGCCCCGTTTTTATTTAAGCGGGCGAAATCGAACCTAGCACGACGGCATGACGTGCCCCAGTGACGGCGGGAAGATTGCTTGGATGTAATTGCATTGATTGTTGAGCTAACCAAGCGAAAGCCATCGCTTCCATCCAATCCGCATCAATTCCGAGCGTGTCTGATTTTAGAATTTGGCAATTTGGCAATGCGCGTTGCAGGTGTGTTATGAGCTGTTTGTTGTGTGCTCCGCCCCCGCAGACGTAGATTTCTTCAGCGCTTGTACAATAGCTTTTTACCGCTTTTGCGATGCTATCTCCCGTCAGCGCGAGTAATGTTGCTTGCACATCGGCGGGACGTTCACTGCCATTCAAATAGCTTTCCAGCCAAGCCAGATTAAATAAATCGCGTCCTGTGCTTTTGGGTGGGGCGACATGGAAATAAGCCTCGTTGGATAATTTCTCTAGTAATTCAGGCATCACTTTGCCGCTGGCAGCCCACGTGCCGTCTTTGTCGTAAGGCTTGCCTTGGTGTTGGCTAATCCACGTATCCAACAATAAATTGCCTGGGCCAGTATCGAACCCTAAAGTGGCTTTGTCGACAGACAAGTCGGTGACATTGGCGATACCGCCAATGTTGAGAATGACGCGATGAATGAGAGGATGCCGCAACAGTTGCTCGTGGAAGGCGGGCACGAGGGGCGCGCCTTGTCCTCCAGCTGCAATGTCGCGTGCGCGAAAGTCACTGACGACGTGAATGCCCGTTAGCTCGGCCAATAAGGCAGCATTATTTAGTTGTATGGTGTAGCCCAACTCGGGGCGGTGGCGAATCGTTTGACCGTGGCAGCCGATGGCCGCCACTTGGGTGTTTGGAACGCCCGCTTGTTGCAGCAAACAAAGGGTGGCTTTTGCATATTCCCGTGCCAACTGGTTGGCAATCAGTTGTGCTTGATGCAGCTCGTTAGGGGACGGGTGATGGAGCGTAATCAGGTCTGTTTTCAGCAATTCTGCATAGGGCTGGAAATAGCAATCCACTAGGGTGGGGACGGCGGTAGTGAAATCCACTAAAGCCACATCAACACCGTCCAGACTGGTGCCAGACATGATGCCGATGTAAAGGTTGGAGAGAGTTTTCAACGCAGCGTAAATCCAGAAAATTCAAAAGAGCGCAGATTGCGCTACAAAGTAAGACCGCCCCCTTTGACCAAGGGGGCGGTGAATTGTGATTCGCAATGAATTATTTGAGTTAATCAAGCTTTGCAATGCGAGTGCCTTGTAGCAATGACAAGTGGGTATAGAAATCAATGGATTTTTCCATGAAGGCAGATTTCTGTACTTCGCTAATAGGCTTGCCATCTGGAAGTGCTACTTTTAAGGGGTCGCGATGTACGCCTGCTTGTTTGAATTCGTAATGCAGGTGTGGGCCGCTAGATAGGCCCGTCATGCCCACATAGCCAATCACTTCGCCTTGGCTAACGCGCTGTCCGTTATGGATATTGCCGAAGCGGGACAAATGACCATATACGGTTTGGAAACGACCTTGGTGATTCAGCATCACCACATTGCCATAGCCGCCTTGTTTGCCCACGAAAGCCACTACGCCATCAGACGTTGCTTTGACTTTGGTGCCGATAGGCGACGCATAGTCCACACCTTTGTGCGCACGCATTTTTTGCAGAACGGGATGGAAGCGTGCGGTGCTAAAACCCGAGCTTACACGCGAAAATTCAATAGGAGATCGCAGAAAAGCTTTGCGCATACTCTTACCATCAGGAGAGAAGTAGTCGCCTGTGAATTCAGTGGTCTGGAAGTAGACCGCACGATAGGTGCGACCTTGGTTTGTAAATTCAGCCGCCAAGATGCGCCCAGTACGCGCTGCTTCGCCATTTACGTAAGTCATTTCGTAAATAACGCTGAACTTGTCTCCCTTGCGTAACTCGCGTTGGAAATCTATATCTCCACCAAAAATTTCAGCCAATTGGTTAGCTGCAGGATCGGGCAACCCCGCTTCATCGGTTGCCGCATACAAACTGCTGACAATTTCGCCTGTGCGTACCACCGTGCGTTGTTCTACTTGAGCAGCTTGGGTTGAAGTAGTGAACTGCCCATTGACTTTAGCCACCACCACTTGATTTCCCTCGTTGTTCAGATAGCGCAAGCCAAGTAGTCCACCGTCAAATGCCGTTTCCACTTGCACCTCTTTACCTACCTTGAGTTGGCGGAAAGAAGCCGCATCTTTGTGTTGGCGCAAATAGTCGGATGCTGCACCATCTTCAACATTGAGGCGACGCAACAACTCGGCAACGGTTTCGCCACGTTGCACGCGCTCATTGCGCCAAAAAGTGGTTGCATTGACAGCGCTTTGTTCAGCGTTAGGCAGTGCCACTTCGGAAATAATGGTTTGCTGTGCGTTATAAATCGCATCTGTTTGCGGCATGATGCCGAAGGCAGTGACAACGCCGAGCAAAGGCAGTGTTGACAAGATAACGAACCAACGTAGCTTCGACTTGTGTGCATTTAATAAAGTGTTTTGTTGTAACATTCGCGCCTCCCTAGGCGGTTATATTTTGGTGTGTGTCAGCGCTTTGTATTGGATTATTTGGCGCGACTCACTGAATCGGGAGCGGACTTTAACAGAATGCCCCACCCCTACAAAACCCGTTCGCTCAATTTGCGAATACCGATAAACGGTCAAAATCATAAAACCATTATGAATCAACAAGAAACACTAGACATCATTAAGCGCGGAGCAACCGAGCTATTGATAGAATCCGAATTAAAACAGAAGCTTGCGAAAAGTCGCCCGCTTCGTATCAAAGCGGGCTTTGATCCCACCGCGCCCGACTTACACCTAGGGCACACCGTTCTCTTAAATAAGATGCGCCAATTACAAGACTTGGGGCATCACGCCTTATTTTTGATTGGCGATTTCACCGGCATGATCGGCGACCCCACTGGCAAGAACGCCACCCGTCCACCCTTGACACGTGAGCAGGTGCTTGCCAATGCGCAGAGCTATAAAGAACAGGTATTCAAGGTGCTCGACCCGAACAAGACTGAGGTCGTGTTTAATTCCACTTGGATGGACAAGTTCAGCGCAGTTGACCTTATCCGCCTCGCCGCCACCCATACCGTGGCGCAGATGTTGGAACGTGACGACTTTTCCAAGCGCTACAAAGGCAATCAGCCCATCGCTATTCATGAATTTGTGTATCCCTTGGTGCAGGGCTATGACTCTGTGGCGCTCAAAGCCGATATTGAACTGGGCGGCACGGATCAAAAGTTTAATTTATTGATGGGCCGCGAACTGCAAAAACATTTCGGCCAAGCTCCCCAATGCGTGCTCACTATGCCCTTGCTAGAAGGACTAGATGGCGTCAACAAAATGTCCAAATCACTGGGCAACTATATTGGTGTCACAGATACACCGACCGAGATGTTCGGCAAAATTATGTCCGTCTCCGATGAGTTGATGTGGCGTTATCTTGAACTGCTTTCTTTTGAAAGCCTGACGACTATCGCCAAGTGGAAAGAAGATGTGGTGGGTGGACGCAACCCGCGCGATATCAAAGTGCTACTCGGACAAGAAATCATCACTCGCTTTCACAGCAAACAAGCCGCTACTGATGCGCTGGCCGAATTTGAAGCGCGTTTCCAAAAAGGCGTGCTACCCGATGACATGCCGGAAGTGAGCCTTGCTAGCACGGACGGCCAGATCGGCATCGGTAATCTGCTGAAATCGGCAGGATTGGTCGCCAGCACTTCAGAAGCTATGCGCATGATCGATTCGGGCGCGGTCAAGCTGGATGGCGAGAAGATCAGCGATAAAGCCCTGCAGATCAAGGCGGGGGCGGTCGTGGTAGCCCAAGTCGGCAAGCGCAAATTTGGCCGAATCACCGTCGTCTGATTCCAGATAAACTGCCATGTAATTTATGTTGTGATCGAATTGTCAAAGACAATTTATCTAGCGGTCCCAAATAATTCAGTTATACCAGTGTGAAGCGTTGCTCAATTTTTACTGGACACGAGATTAGTTGCTGTTATGCATTTGAAAGAGACTACTAAACAGAGATCAGATTTACGAAAGGAGAACCATATGGTATCGATTCCACGGAAATGGATTGTTGTTGCGAGCTCCCTGATAGCACTGTTAGCTTGCGCAACTACTCAAGCGCAGCCATATCATCCTCCCGCTGGTTCAGTGTTAATTCGCCCCTTTGGTGATTCAATTACTTACGGTTTTGGTTTTACGGACTATACCTATTGCCCGACTTACTTAAATAATCAAAAGTGGTGTGGTGAGCCGTTACCAATGGGCGGTGGGTACCGGGGGTGGATGACTTGGATCGTTCTGTCATCCATAGCCACAGAAACCACCCCGCCGCTCACCTTTATGACTGAAGGACATCAGAATGGGGGTTCCTACATACAGCAGTGGCAGACTGCGACGCAGGCACACGACGGATATCCTGGATTTCGCACTGATCAACTTGTGCCCGTATCGAAGATGCCATCGTTTTCCAATATCACTTTAGTTCATGCCGGAACCAACGATATTGTGCAGAATATAAAGGTCAATGTCGCCGTTGGAAATCTATTTCAAATTTTGCCCAACTTGTTGACGGCTAACCAAGGTACGCAAGTTTTTGTTGCGCAAATTATTCCTTTTGCGAAACCGGCATCGACTTGCCAAGCATTTGGGAGGCCGTGTCTGGATTTTTCTTCAAAAAATGCTCAAGTCACACACTACAACCAGTTGATTCAACAAAAGTGGAGTGCGTTACCCCCTGCGCAGAAAGAGCGCATCACCATTGTTGACATGAGCGGAATACTCAACGGATTGAGTGGTATAACACCAGATGACGACTATAGCCTAGACGGCGTGCATCCCAGTCCGATGGGCTACATGAAGATGGCATGTACTTGGATACGCGCTATTCAGGGACTGCCTTCCGAGACTAATCAGTGTTTGGGTATTGGCCCACTCCCCCCATCATTTCCTACCCCAGAGCAAATGATGAGAATGATGCAAAATCTACCTCCTATATAGCTAGCCTGAACGATTGGAAAATAGCGGTTGTGTATTAAGGCGTTGTTTTGTAGAATCGCGCCCTCAAATTTTTGGTAGAAGGTAGTTTGTTCATGACAACAGTACGCGTAAAAGAGAATGAGCCGTTTGAAGTTGCAATGCGTCGCTTCAAGCGCTCCGTAGAAAAAACTGGTTTGTTGACTGACTTGCGCGCGCGCGAGTTCTACGAGAAACCAACTGCAGAGCGCAAGCGCAAGCTGGCTGCTGCTGTTAAGCGTCACTACAAGCGTCTGCGCAGCCAAACACTGCCACCAAAGCTCTACTAATCTAGTATCTTGAGCAACGCCGCAATCTTCAGTGATTGCGGCGTTTGCTTTTGTGGTCGGAGGCGACATGAGCTTAAAAGAGAAAATCACTGAAGACATGAAGACCGCGATGCGCGCCAAAGAAACGGCACGCCTCGGCGCAATTCGTCTTTTGTTGGCCGCGATGAAGCAGCGCGAAGTCGATGAACGCATCGAACTGACTGATGCTGATGTGGTGAGCATCATCGAAAAGATGCTGAAGCAACGTCGCGACTCTATCAGCCAATACAAGACAGCCAATCGTCAAGACTTGGTCGATGTCGAAGAGTTCGAAGTCTCCATCTTGCAGACCTACATGCCGCAGCAATTGAGCGAAGCTGAGATCGTCTCCGCCATCGCAGAGGCGATTGCTTCCACAGGCGCAGCCGGCCCGCAAGACATGGGCAAAGTGATGGGTGTGGTCAAAGCCAAGCTGGCAGGCCGTGCCGATATGGGCAAAGTTTCAGGCCTCATCAAAGCTCAACTGACAAAATAGTTTTAACACCCGTTCGGGCTGAGTAGGGGCGTAGCCCCGTATCGAAGCCTGTCCTGAGCATGTCGAAGGGCCTGTCCTGAGCGTGTCGAAGTAGCTTCCCTCGATATGGCCTTCGGCCTACTCGGGACGAACGGTTGGTAATATTTCCGAAGTTTCAATCGAAAGCGGGAGGGCGGAGTGATTCCAAAAAGTTTCATTCAGGATCTGCTCAATCGCCTCGACATCGTCGATGTCATCGAGCGTTACGTCCCGCTCAAAAAAGCCGGGACCAACTTCGTCGCCTGCTGTCCGTTCCACACTGAAAAATCCCCGTCGTTCACCGTCAGCCAATCCAAACAGTTCTATCACTGCTTCGGTTGTGGCGCACATGGCACGGCCATCGGCTTCGTCATGGAGCACACCGGCATGGGCTTCGTCGAGGCCATCGAAGACCTCGCCAAAGGCATCGGTCTTGCCGTGCCGCAAGAAGCCTCCAACATCACGCAAGTCAAAGTCGCGCCGGATCTTTACGATCTCATGCAATCCGCCACGCGTTACTACCGCGATCAACTCAAGGTCACGCCGCGCGCCATCGAATACCTGAAGAAGCGCGGCTTGAGCGGTGAGGTCGCTGCGCGTTTCGGCATCGGTTATTCGCCCGACGATTGGCAGAACCTGCGCGCAGCTGTTTCCAATTACCAAGACGCCAGTCTCGTCGAGACAGGGCTGGTGATCGAAGGCGAGGGCGGCAAACGATACGACCGCTTCCGTGACCGCATCATGTTCCCTATCGTCAACGTGAAAGGCCAGATCATCGGTTTTGGTGGACGCGTGCTGGACAAAGGCGAACCGAAATATCTCAACTCGCCCGAGACCACCTTGTTCGAAAAAGGTCACGAACTCTACGGTCTGTACCAGGCGCAGAAAGCCATCCGTGCGCAACAGCGCGTCATCGTCGTCGAGGGGTACATGGACGTGGTGGCCTTGGCGCAGAACGGTGTCGAATACGCCGTCGCCACCTTGGGCACAGCGACCACGCCGTTCCATGTGCAGAAGCTGTTGCGCCTGTGCGAGCAAGTCGTGTTCTGTTTCGACGGCGACAAGCCCGGCCAAAAAGCTGCGTGGCGCGCGTTGGAGAATGCACTGCCGCAACTGCAAGACGGCAAACGGTTGTGCTTCCTTTTCCTACCCGAAGAGCACGACCCCGACACCTACATCCGCGAATATGGCCGCGATGCTTTCGAGCACGAAGTCGAGAATTCGCTACCGCTTTCGGGCTATCTGTTGCGCGAACTCACAGTGCAAGTCGATCTGAAGACGCAAGAAGGGCGCAGCGCTTTGTTGAAGAACGCGCAACCGCTGCTCACCGCCATCACCGCGCCCACCACTGCGTTGCTGTTGCGTAAAGAGATTGCCGCGCTGGCAGGGGTGACGCAAGCTGAATTGGAAGCGTTGTGGTCCATCAAGCCGGTGGCCGCTCCACAGCGCACCTTTACTGCGGTGCCCAGAGTCAAGCGCGGCGCGCCTTCGAGTATGCGTTTGCTTTTGCGCTGTTTGGTGATGCAGCCAGATTTGGCGCGCGAATTGCCAGCCGAAGGTTTAGGTGAAGGAACGGAAAGTGCAGCCATTGTGGCGCTCGTGGATTGGCTGCGCGAATCGGCTAATGAAACCACGTCCGCTGCGTTGATTCAGCATTTTCAAGGGACGATACACGCCCCTATTTTTGTTGCTGCGCAAGGAGATGTCATGCAATGGGCAGAAAATTTTGATGTGCGTGCCGAATTTGTGGGCATGCTTAAAAAATTGCGCTTGGATGCCATCGAAGCCGAAATGTCAGCGCTGCTTGTAAAAGGATTGAACATGAGCATTGAGGAGCGCGAGTTGCACGCGCGCTTGCAAGCTGAAAAAAATCAATTGAAGGCAGCAATTAACTAAAAAGGATTACTCCTTACGTTCGCTTAAGTGTCGGCGGGTTGGTTGAGTGCTGAAGCTAACCCTCGGAAATGTTTTAAGAATCGGGTATAATCCGCGACCTTTTCAGCGGCCATAACACAGTGCCGCTCATTGTTATGAAGTACCAATAAACTTTGGAAATCCACACCATGGCGACTCCGAAACAAACTAAATCTACTCCTGTTGCTAAAGCAGCGCCTGCGAAGGCTGCTCCCGTCAAGGAGGTGTTGCCTGTGGCTAAACCGGCCGCCAAGCAAACTGCGAAAGACAAAGCCGCAGCGGCTGCCGCTGTGGTGGCGATGACCGATCCCGCGCAAGATATTGAAGCGCGTCGCACGCGGTTGAAAGCACTGATTTTGTTGGGTAAGGAACGCGGCTATTTAACCTACGCCGAAATTAACGACCATCTACCTGAAATGCTTGAAGTCGAGCAGGTGGAAGGTGTTGTGAGCATGATTAACGATATGGGCATCACGGTGTGCGACGTGGCACCTGATACTGAATCATTGGGTATGACGGAAGTAGCGCCCCCTGTCGCCGATGAAGATGCGGCTGCGGAAGCGGAAGCGGCCATCTCTACGGTTGAATCCGAGTTTGGTCGTACCACTGACCCTGTGCGTATGTACATGCGCGAAATGGGCGTGGTGAATTTGCTGACACGTCAGGACGAAATCGAAATCGCCAAGCGTATCGAAGACGGTTTGAAGCACATGATCATGGCGATTTCTGCCTGTCCTGCAACCATTGCTGAAATTTTGATGTTGGCGGAAAAAGTACGCGCCGACCAACTCAAAATTGATGAAGTGATTGATGGTTTTGTAGAGCCTGAAGTCGAAGCGCAAGTGGAAGAAGAAGACGACGAAGAGGAAGAAGAAGTCGAGGCCGCAGAGGAAGAAGAGGAAGACGAGGCCGCCACCGCTGCGGCCGCTGCAGCGAATCTGGCGCAACTTAAGATTGATGCGCTGGTGCGCTTTGACATCATCGGCGATTTATTTGCGAAACTGGGTAAGTCGTATGAAAAGCATGGTTATCGCAGCAAGCAATACGACAAGTTACAAGAGCAAATTTCGGATGAATTAATGCAGCTGCGCTTTGCTGCCAAGCAGGTGGATGCCTTGTGCGACACTATGCGAGGTTTGGTGGAAGAAGTGCGTGGATGTGAACGTTCCATTCAAGAATTTTGCGTGACTAAATCGCACATGCCTCGCCCTCACTTCATCAAAGTTTTCCCACAAAATGAGCAAAATTTGGATTGGGTGAAGCAAGAGATTGGTGCGAAAAAGCCTTACAGCGATGCCCTAGTGCGTCACCACCACGCGATTGTTGAGCAACAAAAAAAGATGATTGCACTGCAACAGCGCGTGGGCATTCCCATCCTTGATCTGAAAGACATCAACAAACAAATGACCAACGGCGAAGCGAAAGCACGCCGTGCGAAGCGCGACATGATCGAGGCCAACTTGCGTCTCGTCATCTCCATCGCTAAAAAATACACCAACCGTGGATTGCAGTTCCTCGACCTCATCCAAGAAGGCAACATCGGCTTGATGAAGGCCGTGGATAAATTCGAATACCGTCGCGGCTACAAATTCTCGACCTACGCGACATGGTGGATCCGTCAGGCCATCACCCGCTCCATCGCCGACCAAGCGCGCACCATCCGTATCCCAGTGCACATGATCGAGACCATCAACAAGATGAATCGTATCTCGCGCCAAATTTTGCAAGAGACGGGGGTGGATGCGGATGCAACCACGCTGTCTATCAAGATGGAAATGCCTGAAGACAAAATCCGCAAAATTTTGAAAATTGCAAAAGAGCCTATCTCCATGGAAACCCCAGTGGGTGACGATGACGACTCACACTTGGGCGACTTCATCGAAGACGGCAACAGCCTCGCCCCTGTCGAAGCGGCCGTCTACGATAGCCTGCGTAACGTCACCAAAGATATCTTGGACTCGCTCACCGCGCGTGAAGCCAAAGTGCTGCGTATGCGTTTCGGTATCGAAATGAACACCGACCACACACTTGAAGAGGTCGGCAAACAATTCGATGTCACCCGCGAACGTATCCGCCAGATCGAAGCCAAGGCACTGCGCAAACTGCGTCACCCTTCACGCTCCGAGAAGCTCAAGAGCTTCCTCGACGGCGAGAGCTAAGCCTTACGGGCTGTTAGCTCAGTTGGTTAGAGCAGAGGACTCATAATCCTTTGGTCCGCGGTTCAAGTCCGCGACGGCCCACCAAAAATAAAAGCCTCGCATCACTGCGAGGCTTTTTGTTTGGCTCGTAGGCGTGATAGCTTATTTTTTCGGGTCGTATTTGAACGACAGCGCCACCCGCGCACGATAGGCAGAGACCTTGCCATCTTTCACCACCATATCCAACTTGATAATTTCCGCTACTCGTAAATCACGCAAAGTTTTGGATGCCTCGCTCACCGCGTTGGCGGCAGCATCTTCCCAAGATTTCTTACTCGTTCCTACAAGTTCGGTGATGCGATAAATGCTGTCTTTGGACATGGTGTTCTCCTTTGGGTAGGTTGATTATTAAATCTGGATGCGTGATGCAGGTTTGTAAATTACGCTTAAGCGCGGCGCTACGCACTCAATTTTTTAGATGGCATGCAGTACCGGTAAATGAGCGCACAAGAAGTGATAAATTTTTGACACGCAACCTAGCGCAGCGCAGACTGCCAACATTCACAACACGTGCAGTATTACAGGAGAAAAAGATGTCTAAGAAACGTTTTCATTGCCAAGCCGTCACCCATGCAGGTATTAAAAGTATCAGCATCACTGATGAAGAGCATCACTTTTGCATTACGTTAGAAGATGCGGGTACGCGATTAAATTTCCTCAAAGACAGTATTGCCCTCGGTAAATATCCCATTGCGATGGAGCTGGTGAATTCCTGTGCCAAGTTGATGACGGGCGCAACGGTGAAATATCACGTTACTCAACACGATGCGGAAAAGTTTCTGCATTCTTTGGATAAAGCACTGCATCATTAAATGCGCCAGCCCACCCAATGAAAGAGCCGCGCAATCATGCGCGGCTCTTTCATTGGGTAGCGACGACTACCCATCAATAATGCGGCGGCCTTTCGTTCTCCAGCATGCCGCCGTCATTGCGGGTTGCGGAGAGTGATTGCATATTTTGCGCGAGGGATTGGCACATGGCCTCCAAGCGTTCTATTTTTTGTTGTTGTTGATACACGGTTTTGTTCAGCTCCTCCACGAGGTCTTCTTGGAAGCTGATTTTTGTTTCAATGTTAATAAGACGTTCTTCAATCATGGCGTGAGTTTTTATTCAGTGGTTAGACGTGAAGATGCGGTTTTATTTCTTTTTGCTGCGCTGGGCATCCAAAATTTCTCGATATTGCTTTAGCTCGGTCTCGATGGTGGAGAGCTGGTAATAGTCTTTACCCGCGAGTTTGGCGAGTTCGAGTTGTTCAATTGCAGCGCGTAAATTACCGTGAAGAATTTGGTAATACGACAGCACGTGGTGCGCTTCTTGGTGGCGGTTGAGTGCGGTGTAGTTGCGCGCTTGCAGTTCGTAGAGACGTGCGTCATTGCCGTTGATGTTGACCTGTTCATCAAGAAATTTAAGCGCGTCGTTGTATTGCTTGGCTTCGATGAGTGCTTCGGCATAGCTGTAAATGAGCGCGTGATGTGCGGGAAATTGTTTGAGCGCCTTGCGATAAAAATTGAGGGCGTCTTTGTCGCGATTGAGTTGTTTGAATTGCCCCGCCATTGTTTCAATGGTGGCGTTATGTGGGGCTTGTGCGTATAGCGTTTGGAACTCTTTGGTGGCCAGTTCAGTTTGCTTGTTGAGTAGCAGTGACAGAACTAATCCGTAACGTTGTGCAAGCGGATTGCCAAAACGTTGCTCACCGAGTGCGCCGTTAAAGTAAGTGATGGCATCGCTAGGGACGCTTTGCATGGCGCGAACTCGAGCACGCATGAGTTGAAAGTCCAGACTATCTGCAATCAGTTTGAAGGGAATCTGTTGTACGCGCCCATCCACATCGGCGATGCGGTCAGCGGTGAGTGGGTGGGTGCGTAGATAAGTTGGCGTATTGCCTTCGTGAATCTGCGTGGCTTTTTGCATGCGCTCAAAAAAGGCAGGCATCGCGCGCGTATCAAACCCTGATTTTTCTAAAATACCCAAACCTATCCGATCGGCTTCTTTCTCGTGTTCACGTGTGAAATCGAGTTGGCGTTGCATCATGCCACCTTGCGCGCCCACGATGGCCGCCGTGGCGGCTTGTGGGTTGTTACGTGCGGCAATAATGGCGACGGCGATGGCGGCCATGGCAGCGATGGAGTCGTATTGCTGTCCCGAAATCATGCGTGCTAAATGGTGTTGCGTGACGTGTGAGATTTCATGGCCGAGTACGGAAGCCAACTCGGATTCGCTTTGTGAAAGTTGAATGAGCCCCGTGTTCACGCCGATGAAGCCACCGGGCAAGGCGAAGGCGTTGATGGTGTTGTCATTGAGAATAAAAAATTCGAAAGGCTGGCTGGGTTCGCTGCTGTTGGCGACGAGTCGATTGCCTAGTTGATTGATGTAATCGTGCAGCTCGGGGTCATCCAGATAGGTATCGCTGGCTTGGATGCGCAACATGCTTTGTTCGCCAATCTGTCGTTCCATGCGCGGCGACACCACACTTTGAGAAATATCTCCCAAATCAGGAAGCCCATCAGCATTGGCTTGCAGCGGGAGAAGTAACAGCAGAGAAGTTAAAATTTTGCGCATGGCGGCTATGATAACACTCGCACTCAAGAGTTCCTGTGAACTGGACATAAGTGCATCAAACCCGCAAAATGCAAGCTCTGCAAGGCTTTGGCACATATGGATTCCATCGGCAAATATCAAATCGTAAAAGAAATTGGGCGCGGCGCAACCAGCACTGTGTATTTGGCGCGCGACCCATTTAACGAGCAGCAAGTCGCACTCAAATTATTCGATCCCAACGTATTAAAAAATCGCGAAAGTGGAAAAGCTTTTCGCAAGTTATTGCAAACGGAGGCATCACTCGCGGGCAAACTTTCGCATCCGCACATCGTGAAAGTGTTTGATGCGGTGTTAGATGCGGATGAAAACTACATGGTGATGGAGTACATCGAAGGTGACACCTTGGAGCAGCACGGTGAGGTTGAACAATTACTGTCGCTCAATCGCATCGCTGAAATTGGCTACAAATGTTGCAAGGCGCTGGAGTACGCGCAGCATCAAGGGGTGATTCACCGTGATATTAAGCCAGCCAACATTTTGTTGTGCGGCGAAAGCGACATTAAAATTTCTGATTTTGGTGCGGCCTTGTTGGAGAACCAACAAGCCACGCAAGTGACGGGCGTGGGTTCGCCCGCGTACATGTCGCCCGAACAAATTGAGGACGGCACGCTTTCGCACCAGACGGACATCTACTCATTGGGCGTCACGCTGTATCGCTTACTGACGGGGCGGCAGCCGTTTGAGGCGGCGAATAACTACAGCATGATTTACCAAGTACTCAATGTAGAGCCACCTTTGCCCAGCACGTTTCGTACCGATTTGCCTCCCGTATTCGATAGCATCGTGCAACGTGCGATGCGTAAAGACATCGCACTGCGGTATCAAACTTGGGAAGAGTTTGCGAGTGACTTATCTACATTCTTGAACGACAGCACGCAGCAAGAAGAAGAAATTTTTGATACGAAAAAATTTAACACCGTGCGTGCTTTGGCCTTCTTCCAAGACTTTAATGATGTCGAGTTGTGGGAGGTGTTGCGTATTAGTGAGTGGCACCGAATCAATGCGGACGAGTCCATCATTGATGAAGGGGAAGAAGGGTTTAGTTTTTTTATTTTGGCGCAAGGCTCGGTACGCATCGTGAAGCAAGGCCGCACACTGGATGTATTGCACCCAGGCAGTTGTTTCGGAGAGATGACGCACCATTCAGAACACGGCACAAGACGCTCCACGGATGTGATTGCTAAAACAGAAGTCATCGTGATTGAAATTGACCCAACCGTATTGGCGTTGTCTTCGAGCAATTGCAGATTACATTTTAGTGAAGCGTTTATTCGCATCTTGGTGAAGCGTTTATCCGCCTCTAACACGCGCGTGGTGCGTTTGCTATCGGATGATGGCGCAGATGAATAATTTTTAGTAGGGAGAAATAACGTGGCGGAATTTAAGAATATAACGGCCGAAGAATTGCAGCATTTATTACCCAACAACAAAGTGCAACTGGTAGATGTGCGAACAGATGCGGAAATTGCACGTGGCCGTATTGTTGGCGCGCTGGCATTGCCCTTGCATTTATTGCCAATGCGTATGGGCGATTTGGATGCGGCGCTGACTACGGTGTTCTATTGCCAAATGGGCGGGCGCTCGGCACAAGCTGCTGCTTTTGCGGCGGCGCAAGGTCATTCCGATGTATTCAACCTGCAAGGCGGCATTACCGCTTGGGCACATTCAGGCGGAGAGGTCGTCGCATGAGCGAGATGGCATTCGATGTGGAGTTGGATGTGCGGCAGCTGGCGTGTCCACTACCTATCCTGCGCGGCAAGAAAGTGTTGTCGCCGATGACGAGTGGTCAGGTGTTGAAAGTGATCGCAACAGACAAAGAAGCGCCTAAGGATTTTCAGGTGTTCTGCCGTCAGACGGGAAATGAGTTGCTGTCGTCAGAAGAAAAGGGCGACGAATTCATCTTCTTCATTCGTCGCCGCTAGTTCTTTCATTCCCGCGCAGGCGGGAATCCAGCTACCCCAACTTCTTGCGCTGTGCCTGCAACTGCACCAGTGTCGCGCCGAAGTCTTCCATGCGTTTCTTCTCTTGCTCCACCACGGCTGCTGGCGCACGAGCGACGAAGCTCTCATTGCCTAGCTTGGCTTGTGTCTTGGTGACTTCGTTGGTCAAACGATCAATCTCCTTATCCAGACGCACGCGCTCGGCAGCTACATCAATCTCCACCTTCAGCATCAGTTTGAAATTGCCGACGATGGAAACGGGCGCGTCACCTTCTGGCAACTCAGCTACCACGTTCACTTCGCTCAACTTGGCAAGGCTGCTGATGTAAGGTGCTAAAGCGTTCAGCACCGTCGCATCACCAGCGGCGATGAGCGGCACACGTGCGGCAGGCGACAGGTTCATCTCGCTACGCAAGCTACGGCAGGCGGTGATGAGTTCTTGTAGCAAACCGATTTGTGCGATGGCTGCGTTGTCGATCTTGCCGTCATCTGCTTTCGGATAGGTTTGCAGCATGATGCTGCTGCCTTGTGCATTCGCCATCGGTGCAACGGATTGCCACAACTCTTCGGTGATGAACGGGATGATGGGGTGCGCCAAGCGCAGGATGGTCTCTAACACACGCACCAAGGTGCGGCGGGTGGCGCGTTGTTGTGCGTCGTTACCGTTGGCGATCTGTACCTTCGCCAGTTCCACGTACCAGTCGCAGTAAGTGTTCCACACCAGTTCGTACACCGCACGTGCGGCCATGTCGAAACGGTAGTCGGCGAAGTTGCTCGCCATCTCCGCTTCAGTCTGTTGCAGCAAGCTGATCATCCACTTGTCGGCGGCGGAGAATTCCAGTGCCAGTGTTTCGTCTTGTCCTACGTCCTTGCCTTCACAATTCATCAGCACGAAACGTGTGGCGTTCCACAGCTTGTTGCAGAAGTTGCGATAGCCCTCGCAACGTTGCATGTCGAACTTGATGTCGCGGCCGGGCGAGGCTAATGAGGCGAAGGTGAAGCGCAATGCATCGGTACCGAAAGCGGTGATGCCTTGGGGAAATTCTTTGCGGGTGCGATTCGCAATCTTCTCGGCATCTTTCGGGTTCATCAATCCGGTGGTGCGTTTCTTCACCAGTGAGTCGAGATCGATGCCGTCGATGAGGTCGATAGGGTCGAGCACGTTGCCCTTGGACTTGGACATCTTCTGGCCTTCCGCATCGCGGATGAGGCCGTGCACGTACACGTCTTTGAACGGGATTTTGCCGGTGATGTGCTTGGTCATCATCACCATGCGCGCGACCCAGAAGAAGATGATGTCGAAGCCGGTGACGAGAACGGTAGAGGGCAGATATTTCTGCACGAACTCGTTCTGCGCATCGAACGGTTTGCTCATGTCCCAATCCAGTGTGGAGAACGGCCACAGCGCGGAAGAGAACCAAGTGTCGAGAACGTCGTTGTCGCGGTCAAGTTGTCCGGCGTAGCCTGCCTTGTCAGCCAGCTTGCGCGCTTCGTCTGCGTCATGCGCGACGAACACTTCGCCGTTCACGCCGTACCACGCTGGGATCTGATGACCCCACCACAGTTGGCGCGAGATGCACCAGTCTTGGATGTTGTTGAGCCACTGGTTGTAGGTGTTCACCCAGTTCTCAGGATGGAACTTGATCTCGCCGGAGCTCACGCATTCCAGCGCTTGCTCGGTGATGCTCTTGCCGTTTTCGCTGGGCTTGCTCATAGCGACGAACCATTGGTCGGTGAGCATCGGCTCGATGACCACGCCGGTGCGGTCGCCGCGCGGTACTTTGAGTTTGTGCTTCTCGGCTTTATCGAATACGCCCGCCGTCTCCAGATCGGCAACGATCTGTTTGCGTGCGGCGAAGCGGTCTAGGCCGCAATAGTTAGCCGGTAAAGCAAAGCTATCCATCACAAATGTACTCATGAACTCGCCATCGTGATAGCTACCATCTTGTTGACTGACAACGTCATGTGAACCATCAGACTTAAGGGGGTGAGCTAGTGATGAGCCTGGAATCATCACAACTTCAGCCCTTTTTCTTATTGAGCCATCTAGCTCAAGTATATTGACGAGAGCTAATTTGTGTCTTGCGCCAACTGCATTGTCATTGAAATCATGTGCGGGTGTAACTTTGACCACGCCCGTACCGAATTCTTTGTCGACATATTCGTCAGCGATGATGGGGATGGTGCGACCGCACAGGGGCAGTTGCACCTGTTTTCCGATCAAATGTTTGTAGCGCTCATCTTCCGGATGAATCATTACGGCGACATCGCCCAGCATGGTCTCGGGGCGGGTGGTGGCGACTGTGAGGTGCGTCAGTCCGAGCACGCCATCCGGTTCAGCCAGCGGATAGCGGATGTGGTACATGAAACCGTCTTCTTCCTCTTGCACGACTTCGAGGTCGCTCACTGCGGTGTGCAGTTTCGGGTCCCAGTTCACCAGACGTTTGCCGCGATAGATGAGGCCTTCGTTGAACAGGCGCACGAAAGTCTCGGTGACGGTCTTGTTCAGCGCGGGGTCCATGGTGAAACGTTCGCGCGACCAATCGGGCGAGGTGCCGAGGCGGCGCATCTGACGTGTGATGTTGTCGCCAGAGAATTTCTTCCACTCCCACACCTTTTCGATGAACTTCTCGCGACCGAGGTCATGGCGCGATACACCTTGCGCATCCAGTTGGCGCTCGACGACGATCTGCGTGGCGATACCTGCGTGGTCGGTGCCCGGTTGCCACAGGGTGTTGTCCCCGCGCATGCGGTGGTAACGCGTGAGCGCATCCATCAAGGTCTGGTTGAAGCCGTGGCCCATGTGCAAGGTGCCGGTGACGTTGGGCGGTGGCAGTTGGATGCAGAACGATTCTGTCTTGTCGGCGGCGAGACCTGCCTTGAAGTAGCCAGCGGCTTCCCACTCGGGATACCAACGTGCTTCGATGTCTTTGGGGTCGAAACTTTTTGCGAGTTCTTTTTGAGTCATGTTCGTGCGGTATGTAGGGTTCAGCCGTGTGGCTTTTGAGGGGCGCGATTATACAGAACAGGCCGTCAGCTTGCGGCGGCTTCAGCTGGGGTCGTGCGGCGTTTTGAGTGCGTCGAGGATGAGTTGCGGCAGTTCGTGTTTTAACTCGGCGATGGCGCGTTCAACTGCGATTTGTTGCGCTTCCGCAAGATGCTGCGCCAGTTTTTGCGCCAGCACGTGTTCTACGTATGACTCGACATGCTGCAACAAATACGGCGCGTCACTGCTTGGTGCAGGTGGGGTAGATTCGATTGTCACTGCGCTGGATTCGGTAAATGGTTCGGGTGCATTGCGCCACGCGGAAATTTCAACGGGGGCGGGCACGTCTGCCATGGCAAGCACAGGTTCAATGGCCGCATCTTCCTTAATCAATGCGGGGAGTTCGTCCACCGCCACCTCTATCACCTCGGTTAATACAGGGTACTCATGGATCTTTTCGTCCACTACGTCTGTAAGCACAGGCAAGTTGAGCGGAAAAGTTAGGGTATCAGTCATGTGCGTAATTTAGCCAAGTCGTGATGACCGATTTCGTAGCCACGGTCTTTGTAAAACTTAAAACGCAGACGACCTTGTTGGGCATCGGCTTCATCACGCCCCACAATTTCAATCACCCGTTCAAAGCGGCTGAAAAATTCGGTGCATTCAGTATGCAAGCTAATGAGTAATGCGGAGTGCGGAAAATTTTCATCACATCCGATAACGATGGGCGCAGTCGACGCTTCTGCCTCGTGGTTGCGGCAATGGGGCAGGAATGCGGTAGCAGGGTAATGCCATAACAGTTTGTCCAGCTTATCCGCAGTGTCGTCGTTTGGCACATGCAACAACACGCGCAGACCGTTCTGCATGGCTTTGTGGCTCAGCTGACAAGCGGTGCGCAGCTTGTCTTCAGAGCCTGTATAGAAATCTACTTTGGTCACGGCTTTGAGGGGGAAGGATAAAAGGCGGGGTAATTATAACAAAGGCATATTGTGAGCCGACTTTATGGGGTGTGTCCGTGGATGTGCGGCTCAGGTCTTGTGGGTGAAGTCGAAGGAAATTGGGGCGAGGGAAGTAATGTAGCTAATAACCCTGCAGAGTCATAGCGCTTCCTCGTCAACGAACGTTCAGAATATTTCGAGCCTGGCCCCTTTTGCAAGCGGGCCCCTTTTGCAAGCGACTGTTATTCGCGCTCGCCTTGGCATGGCTCAATTCCTTTTTGTTTCATGTCGCACCTTAAAAACAATTGGGCTCTGAGCTAACCCGCCTTAAACGGACACTTCAATAGGAGACAATAATGAAGGAGGTGTTCGATGGAAAGCAAGAGCAAAGACAAAGTAAATCCAGAGAGGAAACGGCAACGTTTCAGCGCGGAATTCAA
>JABFSI010000064.1 GCA_013140695.1 Sideroxydans sp.
GTGTAAGCCACCACGCCCGTGAAGTTGTTCGCTGTTGTACCGCTCAACTGATTCACGCCCAGCACTTTAGGCTGCCCTTGCCCTGTCGATGTAAGTGTTGCGATTAAGCTAGTGACTGAGGTTCCGTTCGGCACCGTCACTGCGATGCTAAAAGGCGATGCGGCCCCACTTATGATTCCAGCAACCCCGCCAATCGAATAGGCGGTGATGGCTTTATCAGTAATCAGCGCCACGTTGACTGTGACGGTATAGGTGACGGGCGTTCCATCAGCAGAGGTGACGATGTAGGCTACAGGTGCGGTGAAGTCATTCGCAGTAATACCGCTCACTTGCATGACAGTGCCTACCTTGACACTCATGCCTGTGGAGGTGAAGGTCGCTACTTGAGTCGTCGACGATCCAAAGGGGAGTGTCACAGCGATGGTCTTTGCCGTTTTATTGATCGTTCCTGAAATCCCTGCCAGCGAGTAAGTAGTCATCGCATTGGCCGAACTCACGCTCACGTTCACGCTGACTGTGTAGGTCGCTGTCGTACCGTCTTCCGCAGTGACTGTGTAGATCACTGGCGCAGTGAAGTTATTTGTCGTTGTTCCACTGGACTGTGTGCTTGTTCCCACTTTTAGGTTGGCCCCCGTAGTGGTGAATGTCGCAATTAGCGCGGTGACATTCGTGCCATGCGGCATGGTCACCGCAATGGAAGATCCCGTGATGGTTCCCGTGACTCCTGCCAGTGAATAGGCAGTCATGTCTTTGCTCGCACTCGCTGGCGTGCCACCACCGCTACCGCAAGCCACTACAAAAACGGCTAGCAGCAATGCGATGATCCATTTCAATGGATTGATAATACTTTCGATGTTTTTCATTTTTTCACCTCTTTGTTTAATACGTAAAAGAGTCGCTACTACCGACGAACACAAGCCGCTCCCATAACCCTTATGCGCTCTTCATTTATGCTGCTCGGTGCGCTATCGCACATACATCCCAATTGTTGCTGTGAATCCAAGTAGTGATTTGTACGGGCAGTTACATACAAAGGCCGTCTTGCGACGGCCTTTGTATTTCTGCTGTGTGCGATGACTTAAGGCGCTACAGTGCTGCCATCCAACGTGACCGCAGTCCCTGACAATGCTCTGCCATGCAGTACTGCGCCTGTTTGAATAGCAATCAACGTCGAGGGTGATGTCAAAATATTTCCATTAAACGTGGAATATGTACCCAAAGTTACGCTCGCACCCGCGACTTGCCAGAACACGTTAGAGGGTACGGCTCCGCCAACGAGTACAACCTTGACGCCTGTGGGCACATCCGCGCCTGAAGCAATAGCCAGGTTTCCAGAAACTTGGAACACCCAAACATCGCTTGCACCACCTGTGAGGGTGATGTCTCCATTGATGTTGACATTACTTCCCCAGGTATAAGTGCCCGGTGTGAAATTGGTTCCTGCTGGCAAAACGCCGGCTAAAACATTCAGATTGGCTGCACCTACTCCTGCAGGCGTAGCTGGATCTGAAGCCGCTGTATATGCAGTTCCCAAGTCAAGTATTGCTTGAGCTACCAAGCCACTTGTGGGCACAGCACAACCCGCAAACCCAACCACTGCATAGGTAGCATCAGATGCGTGGATATTGCTTGTCCCTTGCATTTCCGAACACGCTACGGTGATTGCAGAACCCGGCGCTGGACTCAATCCGATATTCCCAGTGATTAAACCAAGAACAGGATTGGCATCTGAAATACCGGTTGTTGCCAAGACCACGAAGTTGTTCGTCGTAATTGAAAGCAGGTTGATTGCTGGGGGACCTGACGCTGCAGGAGCCACCGTAACCGTCACGGTATAAGTCACCGATGTGCCATCCGCTGCGGTGACAAGGTAAGCCTTCGGCGTTGTGAAGTTGTTGGGCGTTGTCGCTGAATTCTGACTCACTCCCCCAATAGTGGGCACGCCAGCACCTGTGCTGGTGAATGTCGCCACCAGTGCGGTTACGTTAGTACCCGATGGCATCGTCACAGTAATGGTGTGCGCAGGCTCGGTGATGACTCCATTCACCCCAACCAGCGAGAATGCTGTAAGGGCTTTTGCAGAGTTCAACGCGACTGCGACCGTCACGGTATAAGTCACTGATGTGCCGTCCGCTGCGGTGACAAGGTAAGCCTTCGGCGTTGTGAAGTTGTTCACTGTTGAAGCGGAAAGCTGATTCACACCTGCAATAGTGGGGGCGCCCGCTCCTGTGCTGGTGAATGTCGCCACCAGTGCAGTTACGCTAGTACCGAATGGCATCGTCACTGAAATAGCTGTGCCAGTGATTGTTCCATTCACCCCAGCCAGTGAATAAGCTGTGAGGGCTTTAGCCGAGTTCGACGCGACTGCAACCGTCACGGTATAAGTCACCGATGTGCCGTCCGCTGCGGTGACTAGGTAAGCCTTCGGCGTTGTGAAGTTGTTCGGCGTTGCCGCTGTGACTTGATTCACGCCGCCAATAGTGGGCACGCCAGCGCCTGTACTGCTGAATGTCGCCACTAGTGCAGTTACGTTAGTACCAAATGGCATCGTCACCGAGATAGATGTGCCTGTGATTACTCCACTGACACCCGCTAGTGAATAGGTTGTGATTGCTTTGGCTCCACTCGCGGCAACGACCACCGTCACGGTATAAGTCGCCGTTGTGCTATCAGCGGCTGTCACGACGTAGACTTTAGGGGTGGTGAAGTTGTTCGCTGTGGTGCTGCTTATCTGTACTACTGCGGGAGTGCCTGCCGTAACCACGCCGCCTGTTGTCGTAAATGTCGGCACTAACGCCGTCACGACTGTTCCATTGGGTACCGTCAACGCGATGGTCTTTGCAGTTTGATTGATGACGCCTACTGTCCCGCCAATCGTAAATGAGGTGATTGCTTTATCGGAATTTAACACGGTGGCTGTGTCACCTCCCCCTCCGCATCCCGCTACAAAAGCTGCTAGCAGCACAGCCACGAACCACGTCAGTGGTTTTGAAATAAATTGGATTCTGTTCATTTGATTCTCCTTAATAGTGACTGATTCGGAGTGAGTTTTTCGTCGGATATATCTACGCATAACACCTCGATGTACAACTCACATCGTGCTTATCACCGCTTTGGTAAAACAGCACCGTGCGTTGTCGCACAGAGCCTTTTCTGGATGTAGCGATGTCACTCTTATGTGCGCAAACGTACAGTTTTAGAGGGTGGGCTGATGTCTGATGAGCACTCCCTGAACTCATTGGATGAAGAAAATGAAGACCTCTACGAATAACAAAACACAGACTTTGATCGCCAAGCTTGGCATCGTGATCGGTAGTGCCGCTCTTTTAGCGGCCTGTGCAGGTGTGCAGCCACCGCTTGAACAAATGGCCACTTCCAAAGCGGCTGTGGATACTGCGGTCAGTACGGGCGCAAATGAATTCGCACCCGTACAGATTAAGTCTGCGATGGAAAAAATGACGCGCGCTGAAAAGGCGATGTCTGACGAGAACTATGAGGCTGCAAAGCAACAGGCCGAACAGGCACAAGTAGATGCGCAACTTGCAACGGCGATGGCGCGGTCGGCCAAAGCCAAGAAAGCGGCCGATGCACTACAAGAAGATAGTCAAATCCTGCGCCAAGAACTTGACCGCAAATCCAACTAATCAATTACGGAGTCACCCATGAAAAACTTTCACTATGTCCCTTTGTCACTCATCGCTTTGGCGATGCTCACTGCTTGCAATACAACGACTCACAATGCTCGACTCCAAGATGCTCATGAGCGTTATAAATTTGCGCAAAGCAGTCCGCAGATAACTACGCTAGCCGCCGCTGAACTGGGCGAGGCTGCAAACTCCCTAAAATTAGCTGATAACGCATTGAGCAAAGGTGAAAGCGCAGTAATGATTAATCAGCTTTCCTATCTTGCGATACAAAAAATATCCATTGCACAAGAAACCTCCAACCGAAAGACCTATGAATTGGCAGTGACTAATGCGAGTGCAAATCGCAATCAGATTCGCCTTGATGCGAGAACTGCCGAGGCCGATGCAGCTAAACGTCAAGTGGTCATCGCCAATGAGACAGTCAATCAACAAGCCGAAGATTTAGCCGCAGCGGATGCGAATGCGCAAACTGACCAAGCTGTCATCGTCATTCAAGAGATGCAGATTCGCGAACTGAATGCGAAGCAGACCAAACGTGGATTGGTTGTCACCTTGGGTGATGTGTTATTCAACTCGGGTCAGTCTGAACTCAAATCTAGCGGCACGCGGAATGTGCAAAAAGTGGCCGACTTCCTTATGCAGCACCCGCAGCGCGATGTGTTAATCGAAGGCTTCACCGATAGTGTGGGGAGTGAAAGTTTCAACCAACTATTGTCTGAACGTCGTGCCGAGTCGGTGCGGTCGGCGTTGATTGATTTGGGTGTGAGTGCTGATCGCATCTCGACACAAGGCTATGGCGAGGAACATCCCGTTGCCAAGAATGACACTTCAGCTCATCGTCAATCCAATCGCCGCGTTGAGATTATCTTTTCAGAAGATGACGGAGCCATTCCGACGATGTGATGGAGGCTATTTTTCAATCCCCATAATTTCAAAAAAGGAGTTAAGTCATGACCACATATGCAATGGATAAGAAACATCTCACCGCCGCCAAGGATAAATTCATGGATGAGATGCGCGCAGTGGTGGAGGATGCCGAAGCGCTACTCAACGCCACGACCGACCAAGCAGGCGATGGTGCGAACGCCGCACGGGCTCGTATCGAAAAGAGCTTGCATGTCGTTAAAGGGCGTTTGATCGACGCTGAAGAGGCGGTGGTTGAGCACACCAAGCAGGCGGCCAAAGTCACTGACCAATATGTTCACGATAACCCTTGGAAGGCGATCGGCATCACGGCCTGCGCGGGTGTCATCGTGGGCATGCTCATCGCTAGACGCTGAATATGTCTGACTCGACAGGACTGATGGAATCGCTGAAACGGATGGTGGATACGTTGTTATCTATCGTCCAGACGCGTCTGGAACTGTTGTCCACCGAACTAGAGGAAGAGCGTGTACGAATCGGACAGCTATTGTTGTACGGTGCCATCGCGCTCTTCTTCTTCGGTATGTCCATCTTGCTACTTACCATATTTATCGTGGTCGCGTTCTGGGACAGTCATCTTATGTTGGTATTAGGTGGGCTAGTTGTATTGTTCTTCTTTGCTGGACTGTTCACATGGTTTGCATTCCAACAAGTCGCTCGCAAAAGATTCAGATTATTTTCGAGCAGCTTGGACGAGTTAGCAGAAGACCGTGATTGGTTCGCCCCCAGATTATGAGTAATCAATTAGTCGAGCTGGCCTACCGTCGCAAGCGCCTTGTGCAAAGGATTAGCGAGCAGCGGGCTGATATGTTGGTGTTGACCCAGCAATGGCATAAACCCCTGGCGCTGGCTGATTCAGGCGTCAAAACTTTTCAGGTGATGCGCAATCACCCCGCTTGGGTCGCGGGAGGACTCACTGCCTTGCTGGCTTGGCGTCGCAAGGGAATCGTAAGGTTGATCAAAACAGGATGGCGACTGGCTTACCTCTACCCATCGGCGATACTTGCGGGGTACAAATATCTTTCTGCGCTCACATCCCCTAGAGATGCAAAGAGTGATGAGACTGATGATGATTTAGAAAATCGGTAAACACGCAGAAATTTCCAGATGAAAAAATGCCGTCTCTCGACGGCATTTCTACTTCATGTTGTTCTAACTTATGGCGCTGGCTGTGTCAGCGCATTAGCATCCAAGGTCACGGCAGTCTGCGCCAACAAACGGCCATTGGCAGAAGCGCCCGTCCTCATGTTGATGGATGTTTGCGACAGGATTACCCCTTCCATGTGAGCCGTCGTCCCAATATCCACAGCACCAAACACTTGCCAGAAGATGTTTTTAGGCAATGCGCCCCCAGTCAAGATGACCCTAGCCGCCGAGGATTGGGTGATGCCTTGTGCGACTTGGAATATCCACACATCGTTAGGGCCACCATGGAGTGTCACGTCAGTTGGGATCAACACGCCAGTGCTCCATTTATAGGTTGCAGGTGCAAGCACCATCCCGCCAATGTTGCCTGTGCCCAGTTCGGTGTAATCAGGCGCGCGTCCGGCCGCATCCGTATAGGCTGTCAGCATATTGCTCACCGACGTGGTTAGATTACTAGGCGTTGGCGCCGTGTAATCTGAAGCGAAGAGTTGTCCAGTTACCAATGGCGATGTCGAGAACACATTGGTTGCGTCTGCCACCAATGAAAATCCCGTGATGAACGAGGCTGCCGCTGGGCTGACGCCCACGTTACCCGTTACAACTGTCACACCCGTGGTTGAGACAGCCGCCTTGGCAAGAATGACATAGCCCCCCGCAGTTCCTAATACTACGGGTGACGGTCCTTTACCTATCCCCCCTAATCCCGCTCCTGCGCCAGCCGTCGTTGGATTCGCCACCGAACCTAAAACCGCACCTGAACCGCCACCACCACACCCTGTGACGATCGTCCCCAATAGCATGGCAGCCAACACCATTGCCCCACTTCGCTTCACATTGAATCTATTCATGTCCGCTCTCCTTAATCATGAACCTCTTGGTAAGATTCTGAAGGCCAAGTGCAATTAGCTTGCACTGACCCGCCTCGGCATCTGTTGCCGAGACAAAAAGATTTTCTACTGCATAGAGATTTAGGTCTGTTCGTTGGCGAACCGATACCCACTGCGGGGCTGACTGAATATCATCGAATTACATCATTTCCGCTTATTCCACCACCCAAAACAGCTGTCATTGGCAACTTTATAAATCGGACTCACCCTCATCTCCAATGGACACTTGGGCACTTCTTGATGCACCTATTAATAATGCTATACTTAAAGGTATGGCGAGTTTGCTACTGGCTCATAGCACCCGTTTGGGTTTTATGGGATTTATTTAAAGCGCGCTTTGATAGGTCGTGTGATTTTTTTACGATACGCCAGAATAAAAAACACGTCCTAATATATTGTATTTATTAAATTTTATTTTCAATGTTTCGCTTTTTTAGCTCCTAGCATTAAAGCGCGCTTGAAAAATTCAGCATCACTGTGGAGACCGACTTAATGCCAACGCAATCGAACAAAACCGCCGTCCAATACAAAGCAAAAAAGGGCGAGGCTTACATGAACTCAAAGCAGCTCGATTATTTTCGTGGCGTACTGAACGGAATTAAACTGGGCTTAAGTCAAGACATCGACCGCACCGTGCACACCATGCAAGACGAGGCAACGGTCTTTGCCGACCCTAATGATCGCGCAACCCAAGAATCAGACATGAGCCTAGAGTTGCGCAACCGCGACCGCGAACGCAAGCTCATCAAGAACATCGACAAAATGTTGGGGCGAATAGAAGCGGAAGATTATGGATATTGCGACAAGTGCGGCGTTGAAATTGGCTTAAGCCGTTTGGAAGCCCGACCTACTGCGACACTTTGCATTGACTGCAAGACGCTGGACGAAATTAGAGAACGTCAAGTCGCTAAATAATGCATAACTGACCTGCACACTGTGCAGGTCAGCCCCCGCCCCCTCTGCTGCATTAGAAGTTTTTCCCGATGCGCACATTAAACCCTACGTTTTTCGTTTCACTTTTGGGCTCGTAGACGCTCACCCCATTTTGCGTGACAACTGAACTCCGCCCTAGCTTCCAATACTCATAATAGGGCTCTGCTACAAAATACACCGCTCGTGTTAAGCGCATATTGGACGTGATTAACACACGGATTCCCAGCTGACTTTCAGGATAAACACGTGGGGAAGCGTTATAAGCCCCCTTGAAATCAATACTCATTTCTGGGTGGACGGGTTTCAGCACACCGACGTCTAACATGTGTTGCGCAGTGCCACTTGGGGGGAGCGCCACTTTCGTGCCAAGCCAAGCATATTTCCATTGATAAGACTCAAATAGCCCCCCTAAAGTAGCGGGCAGAATATCTCTATCCCAACGACGGTAGCCTATTCCGACAAAAGGCATAACGGGATAGCGCGTGTCCAACCAGCCACCTACTCGCATTGCCATATCGCCTATTTTTTCATCGGTATGCGTGTTGTATGGCGTGCCAAAATTGGATTGCCCGGTATAAGCAACCTGCCCTTGGTGATAACTCCACTTTGTTTCAATCTCCCAATGATGGCGTTTAACCGTGGCCTTTAACGTGCCCCCCAGTATTCCCCCCATCTCGGTATCCAAATGACTCCCCGCATCGGAAAACTCGGAGTAATTAAAACGTAAAGCAGCCATCCCCACTTCTATCGTTCCTGCTTGCTCTGCGGCCACCGATATTCGACCGCACACCATGCATACAACAAAAAAAAGAGCGCCAACCAAATTGGCGCTCTTTTTACTTCTGATGCATGAACTCAAAGTGCAGCCCATGTTGTAGAAGCCAGCGTGACTGGGGCAATAGAACCCGCAGCCCCGTCCTCATCAACAACTTGGGTGACAGTTGTACCATCTGCTTGCGCGGTCAATGTCAGCGTACTACCCCCAGCGCCAGTAATTGTCATCACGCCCGCTGTTGGGTCGCCAGCCCCTGTACCGGTGAATTGGGTAGGAGTCGCAATCGTAACAGAACCACCCATTGCGGCATCCGCTGTTGTCATACCAATCCCGAAGCCATATCCCGAAGTTGAAATGGTGTCGCTGAAACTAATCGAGTAATTACTCATCTGGCTTGTTCCATCTATAGAGCTCACAGTCGTCAGCGAAGTCCCCGACATTGTTCCTGTCGTGGTGTCCCCATCATCACTGGTAGCAAAAGTAATATCACCATTCATGGAGTCCTTCGCATTAGTCGCAACATCCGTAGAGCTAAAGTTAACAAAAGTCATCTTGAAACTAGCTGTGAGCGGCGCTCCTGGCGTACCCGCAGTCCCCATTTGCCCACTCAAACTAGTAATGGCAAACGTCAAACTACCATTTTCAACGGTGGCACCATCACTGCACGCAGCAAAATTTATTGTCAGGCTGTCACCATTGCCCATGGTCCCATCACCATTCACGTCATTCATACTCATACTGACTGTGCCGCTAGTCGCACAAGCTGTTGCAGGCACATTAGTCACCGCGCCCAGCACAGAGGGACTTAATTTAGCATTGCGTGCTCGCGCAAAGTTCATCAGGGCGATGTCTTTCACACTGCGACGGTTTGACGATGATGTGACCATCGCCCCCACCGCGCTAGCCTGCCCACTTTGATTTACCGCCGCTTGAGATGAATTCACCGCGCCTTTAGCAACAGTGGAAGCGTTAGCAGCGGTTATTTTGACGGCGGCTGTTGGAATGCCCGAAGCAGCGGGGGCTGCGCTTGTCTTACTTCCGCCACCGCATCCTGCTGCCAGCGCGGCGACGCAAGAGGCAGCTACGATTAATCTAAAATTGTTCATTGCTTATCTCCTTCACGGTTTAGGTTTTACATCACAATAAATAAAATGCAGGAGAATGCTACTCCCCTCATCAACAACTGAAAATAGTCTGTTCGGTCTATACCTGACAAAAAAGCCATCCTCGGAATAGCCACAAGCAAAATGGGACAGACCGCTTCTATTTGTTAGAATTAAAGCATCACTCATTGCATTGGGAACGTCCATGTACATTTTTTCGCGTTATCTCCCTATTTTCTCATTTGTTTTCGCTAGTTTTTCCACATTAAGCGTGGCAGATGAATACCATTACAACAATATGTTAATCGGTGATCGCGCCTCGGGTATGGGCGGTGCTTATACCGCCATATCCGACGATGCAACAGGCATGTTTTACAACCCAGCGGGTATTCTTTATGTAGGCGAACGCAACTTTTCAGCGAGCGTGAATGCCTATTATTCGCAATCCAAAAAATACGAAAACGTGATCGGCAATCGCCCTTTTGAACGAAATTCGTCCGCCTTGTTGGCCAATTTCTTTGGCATCGTTAAACCGATGGGTAATTTCAAAGTTGGCTTCTCTTATGCAGTGCCCGATGCGGTAAGTGAAGATCAGAATCAGAACTTTAGTAATGTTTCTGGATCCGTGTCTCGCTTCACCATGAATTTGAATAATCGCGACAGCACCTACAATTTTGGCCCTTCAATTGCAGCAGAATTGAGTAGCGACTTATCAGTAGGACTATCGCTTTATATTCACAAACGCGATGTTCAGCTTATTCTGAATCAATTCCAAGAGCGCACTGATGGCAGCAATCAATGGTCAAATTACTATTTCAAGTTAAGTGAGACGGGAACGCGCCCCGTGCTGGGTGTTATGTGGTCTCCTGTAGACAAGCTTTCGTTAGGAGCATCGCTCTCACAAACATGGGTTCTTGCGGCAAATGGACAAGGTCAGTCGACCTGCTGGGACTCCATCGCAGCTGTATGTAATGCCACTATTTTGCAAGCACCGAGTATCACAAGTTTTACAGCCAAACGTAAATATCCCCTGCGAATGGCAGTGGGGGCTGCCTACTTTCCAGATAGCAATTTAATTTTGTCTGGCGATGTAACTTACAACGCTGCCGTCACTGATGCCAATTATGGTAATAAAGAAGGCACACTGAATATGGCCATTGGCACGGAATACTATTTAAATAAAAACTGGGCGGTGCGCACTGGTGGATATACCAATATGGCGAATACGCCCGTTATTCAGGCGGGTGTCACTTCAATTGAAGAAAGAATTAATTTGTATGGTGTCAGTTTAAGCGTTTCAAATTTTACGAATGGCTCGTCCATCACGTTAGGAACAAGTATTAACTATGGCAAAGGGAAATCACAAATTTTGAACAATACCAGCGTTCAAGATGCCACTACACTAGGTTGGTTGATGTTCTTATCTTCATCGTATTGAACTAGCGTGACATCCGAAGGCCTTGGGTTGAATTCACAAAGCGCGCTTCAAATTTTGATTGCTTTGCGATTTCAATACCATCCGTTGCAATCAGTGATTGTATTTGCGCAACTCTAAAAGCAAACGTTGGATGGGTGTCTTCGCTCGAAACAGCTTTCTCTTTAAGCGGCTGAATGCGATTAAGATAACGCGCTAATGCACCAGCATCATAGCCACCTAATGTATTGAGCGTGACGGACACACGGTCTGATTGCAATTCATCCTCTCGTTTGTAGGCATCCTTAAAAACCATCTCAAAGCCTTTATCCACGGCCTGTCCAAACGCGGCACGTGCAGACTCCGAACTCCCTCCAACCAAACGCGCCAAGCCCGTAACGGCTGAATTATCATCCCCCTTAATTTTAAGTTCCTTCACCACATGCATTTCGACAACGTGACCGATTTCATGCGCTAACACTCCAGCTAACTCGGCCTCATCTCGCATAAGTTTCAACGCACCTTGAGTGATAAAAACATAACCTCCAGGAGCTGCGTACGCATTGATTTCATCTGTATTGAGAACCGAAAAATGAAAATCAAGTTCAGGTCGATTCGTGTTGCGCACCAAGGCAAGGCCCACAAGGTTGATGTATTTAATTAACTCGGCATCATTACTCGCTTTATAACGTCCCAGAATACGCGCAGCAATCTCTCGCCCAAAAGAAACTTCAGCTGATATGTCGCTCACTGTCACGTCCACCACGGACGAGCTACGTTCACGCCAGCCTTGCTCAGCAGCCGATGCACTGTGGCTTCCAAACACTGAAGTAATCATCACGGCTAATAAAGTACGACTAAATGGATTCATTTCTTTTCACTCTCTACGAAATGAGTTACTTCATCTTCTTTAACAAGCGTCGATTCCATTTTAGTCACCGCGCTGTAATCGGCTTTATTCTCTTCATCAGCGCGTTTCCTATCTTCCTTGGTCAAGCCTCGCGCGGCAGCCGCACTTGAGAAAGAAGAAGCTCGGCGACGCACCCCATTATTAATCGCAACATCTTCCGCCCTCACCACTTCGAGCTTATTAAGTGGCGCATGGTTAGCCACCAGCAAAGCGGACACATAGCCCTGTTTGCCATTGCGAGTAATTTTTATCCAGTTACCTAGTCTTTTAGGTGCATTAAATTTATCGCCTCTTTTTAATGTTGCAATCACTTCTGATTGAAACGAGGGTTGAGACATAACTTTAGCCGTGGCACTTTGCACAAAATAAATCGAATCCGCAAAAACGGGGAAAGCGCATAAAGCCCCAAGAAAAATACCTATAATTGAATGGAATAAGTGTTTCAAAATAATCTCCTTTTTAACCATGAATAGAGTATGTCAGGCCGTATATATATCCACGGCTTGCTCTCTACCCTTAACAGTGACATTGCCTACCCTCCTGCAATCTATTTTGTCTTTTACTTGCTCATAAGTGTATTGCGAAAACAGCAAAGGTGTTTTTTGTTCTTTGGTAATGCTTTCTAAACGCGAAGCCAGATTCACAGCATCACCCACAATGGTGTAATTCTTTTTTTGTTCAGAACCAATGTTTCCAATAGTGGCCATACCTGTATTAATTCCCACTCCAATTTTAATTTCGTGCTTAAAGCCGCGTTCTTTTAATATCCGATTCACTTCATCTAGACCTTGAATCATCTCCCGTCCCGCCAATACAGCTTGTTCGGCATGATTGTGAGTTTCAACAGGCGCCCCCCAAAATGCCATCACCGCATCGCCAATATATTTATCTATGGTGCCGTTGTGCTTAAGAATGATGCCCGCCATCACCGTGAAATGCACATTCAACATTTCCACAATTTCCTCAGGCGTGGTGGTTTCCGACATCGTAGTAAATCCGCGAATGTCAGAAAATAAAACGGTGATTTCCACCTTTTTGCCAGAGCTGGACTTTAGATATTTCTGATAATTATTTAGAACTTCGTTCAATACATCTTTAGAGACATATTGAGTAAAGAGGTGAGCAACGCGACGTTTTTCCGCACCTTCAGTAAAACTTAAATATCCAAATGAAAGAAAACTAGTGAGAAAAGTAGCCGTCAAAAAAGGCACGAATTCAACTTGCTGATTAGACTTGAAAGAGAGAATGACGTAAGCAACGTAGAAGACTAACAACACGAGCGGAATCAAAATTCGATAGCGTAGCTGCCGAGAAAACAGCACTGCCCAAACCGTGACAAATACGCCCAGCACAATGGATAGGTAAGTCACCCGACGGTCAGGAGGATTCATAAAATCATCAAGCAAATAATTATTCGCGAAAAATGCATGCAACATGACGCCAGGCGCACTCGGATGCATAGGGATAGACTTCAAATCAGCCGTTCCAATAGCACTCGCACCAATAAAAATGATGCTGTCTTTGAACACTTCTGGATTGACCAGGAGATTTTCTACCTCGCCTTGCCTAATTTTTTGTAACGACGCAAAAATGCCACTCATCGAATAAGTATCCACCTTGCGCAAGTCATACATATTGATGAGTACATTGCCATTCTCATCTAATGGAATATGACGATCATTCAACTCAATCGCATCAGGGGTAAATTTAACGGCGGTGCGCGCATCCACAAAAGGCGCCAATCCTAATACGGGAAAATAATTTCCTTGATACTCGCGCAACGGTTTTGTTCTTCGATACGTGCTATCGCTATCTGGTGCAAACTCAACGACAGCGATTCCTTTTGATGCCTCTGACAACCCCTGAATAGGTAAAGCGTAATCATTATTTTCAGTCCCCATTTGAATGGGTTGCATCCCACTAATTTGCTTCACACTAAATCGATTCGCCAACTCTTTAGGAAACGGTACGCCTAGCATCGCCACGCTTGCATCTTGAGTATCTGACTCCTCTTTCAGAATCATCAGACTGTGGTACACGTTTTGAGAGTGGCGAGTCGCCGCGATTAGCGCATCATCATTAAATTTATTCTGTTTTTCCAAAAATAAAACATCAAACAACACTGATTTAGCGCCGCCCATCTCCAAAAAATCCAACAAATCAGACCAAATAGCCCTTGGCCAAGGCCATCTGCCTGCCAACTCACTCATTGATTTAAGCGAGGCCTCATCTACCAAAATCACTTTTACATTTGGGTGTACAGGTTTTTCAGTGCGTAATAGTTTGGCTTGAAAATCGTAGGCAACCAACTCTGGTTTCAAGAAGTAGTCGTGTTGATATGCCACGAGCGTGATTATGAAAATCACAATGGCGATGAGGAAAGAGATAACAACTTTGGAGCGCATTTGGGCTGGAAAAAAATTAAGTGCATAAATTCTGCACTAAATTTCGGCCTAATGTTTGAGTTTAATGGGAGTGAAATACGAGAAGGTGATGGGGTGATCGATGGGGCTCGAACCCACGACAACTGGAATCACAAGACTCATATTTATTTTAATTAACCGCCTTATTTGACAAGGATTACAGGCCTAATTACTATCCTAATTCGCAGTGTCGGGGACAAAACGGGGACAGTCATGGCAACTTTTGAGCAGCGGGACAATGGTTGGTGGCAAGCAAAAATTAGACGCAAAGGTTATCCCCCACAGTCAAAATCATTTGAGTTGAAAAGTGATGCGGTATCTTGGGCGCGCGATATTGAAAACAAAATGGATAGGAGTGTATTCACCGACCGTAGCGAGGCAGAAGCCACCACGCTGCTAGAAGCGCTAAATAGATACGAACGCGAAGTGTCTATTCTCAAAGATGGTCACGGGGTAGAAAAATATCGTATTGGTATATGGCGCGCCGATCCACTTGCAAAACGCAGCATGGCAAATTTGCGCAGCCCCGATTTTGCTAAATGGCGAGATAACCGACTTAAACAATCCGCCCCCTCCACAGTACGTAAAGACCTCGCCGTCATCTCTCACCTCTTTACGGTAGCAATCAAGGAATGGGGATTCGCCATATCCAATCCAATCAAAAACCTTACCTTACCCAAGGAAGACAATGCGCGCGAGCGTAGGCTTGAAGGTAATGAGGAATATCGTCTTATCAGCGCACTCGCCAACTCTGGTGCAGGCAATAGAGTTAACCATTGGATGAAGCCATTGGTTGAATTTGCGATTGAAACAGGTGCAAGGCAAAGTGAGTTACTTGCATTGAAATGGACTGATATAGATTTAACAAAAGCGGTGGCGCGCGTTCACGGTCAGGATAGACCTGATGGTAAGAGTCGCACAAAAAACGGCGACAAATACCGTGATATTCCCTTATCAAGCAAGGCAAAGTTCATTTTATCGACAATGCCACGCAGCATGAACGGCAAAGTATTCCCAACAACGGTTAGCGCAGTTAAACAAGCATTCGTTCGCGCATGTAACCGAGCAGGCATTGAGAATTTACACTTCCACGACTTGAGACACGAAGCCACTACCCGATTAGCTGAAAAACTGGCTATGCATGAGCTAATGAAAGTTACGGGGCACAAGGATACTCGGATGCTGGCGCGCTACTACCATCCGAGAGCCGAAGACTTGGCCAAGAAGTTGGCTTAATTGCCTCTTCAAACAACCTTATTATGTATATACAAAGTAGTGGTACAATAAAAGTATGGAACGGATATTTGAGTGGGGCCTAACAAAAGCAGCAAGCAATCTCAAGAAGCATCACGTGAGCTTCGAGATTGCGACTCGCGTTTTTGCAGACCCGTTCGCAATAATTAAGCAAGACCGCATCGAGGATGGGGAATGTCGCTGGCAAACCTTAGGCATTGCAGATGGTTACCTGTTGCTTTTGGTAGCTCATACTGTCCAAGACGACGAGAGTGGAATCGAGATAATCCGAATTATTTCGGCAAGACGTGCCGATCCAAAAGAAAGGAAGCGCTATGAGCAAAACCGTTCGCTATAAAATTGACCTAAACAATCCGCCTCCTCTGACCGATGAGCAAAAGGCGGAGCTTAAGACTCTGTCGGAAATGCCAGATAGCGGAATTGACTACAGCGACATTCCATCGCTGAATGATGCTTTCTGGAAGGATGCTGTGCGCAATCCATTCTACAAGCCAACAAAAACGCACGCCTCTGTGCGAATTGATTCGGATGTGTTGGCATGGCTAAAGTCCCAAGGAAAAGGCTACCAAACTCGCATCAACGCCATCCTCCGTGCTGCCATGCTGCATGAAATAAAGCATTAGAAGTTTCAAATGAAGACTAAAACTATATTTGTAGCAGCGGCAATGCTTCTGGCCAGCGGGAATGTGAATGCAGAAATCACAACATCCATTGAAAGTGTTGCCGGCGATAAAATTCAGATAACAAAAGGTACGGAGTGTTTTGTTCGTGAGCGGACTCTCTTCGGGGCCGGAGGTGCTTCGACATTAAGCGGTATGTTCGCGGAAGAGGGATTGGCGGTCACTGACAATAAGAAGTCCGATTGTCTCATTGTTGTCAGCGCAGCCATAAGGGTTCAACACAAGAACAATCCTACCGCAACGCTTGTTTCAACAATCGTTCAAGAAGACGAGATTATGAGTGAGCTAGGAGCATCCTCAAATGTTGTTGAACAAGATGTGCCAAAAAGTACCGTGGGTGAAACTGCTGGCGCAGGTGTTGGCGCTTCATTTGGTCTAGCTGGTGCCGTGGCCGGCGCAGTTATTGGATCTGCTTTGGATTCTCAAAAGACAAAATATCTATCGGCAGACATTGCTGGTATGAGGGCTGATTTGCAATTTAAGGATACCAATGGGAAGGTCTTAAAGATGGATGTGGTTGTTAATGCAGTCTCAACCACAAAAGAACGTCCTGTTGACCTGCTCCGCGCCGCAGTGAAGCGTGTAGTTGCAGAGATTCAAGCCAAACAAGATGCGTCCAGCAACGCTGGGGCATCCGTCCCGGTCATCACCAATCAGATTCACTAATGCATTAAAGGCAAGACGAGCATGAAAAAGAAAATCGCTTTATCCCTAGTTCTGGCTTGTTTGCTGAATTCTGGAGTGTGCTTTGCAGGGTTTGATGAAGGCGAAGCGGCACACCAGCGCGGCGACTACACCACAGCTCTGAATGAATGGAGTCCTTTGGCTGAACAGGGAAATGCTGCCGCTCAATACAACCTTGGACTACTATTTCGAGGCGGTAAAGGTGTGCAGCAAAACGATAAGAAAGCTGTAGCTTGGTATCGAAAGGCCGCAAATCAGGGATATGCCGAAGCCGAGTCCGAGCTTGGCTTTATGTATCGGATAGGTGACGGCGTAAAGCAAAATACCAAAGAGGCAGTGAAGTGGTATCGAAAGGCCGCCGACCAAGGAAATGTAAGTGCACGTCACAGTTTAGGGGAAATTTTCATGACACCCAAAGGAACGGAGTTGTACGGAATTACCCCAGAAAGCTCTTTGGTAATTGCCTATGCAATACATGATTGCAATACGAACTACTTTCCTAGTCAACAAAAACTTTCCATGCTCTCAAGAGTTATGAGTACGGACGACATTAATGAAGCAACCGCACTTTCGGGTGAGTTAATTAAGCCAAATAACTTCACACGATCACTGGATGCTTACCTAAAAAATCGGCGCTAAAAAATAGCTCGTGCAGTTGACACACTCTACTGCCACCATCTGCGCTTCTTTGTCTTCTCACGTAATGCTTGCGCCACATCGTCTACAACCTTTGACCAGTCGCCTTTTTCGGCATCATCCATGCTCTGCCTGAACAGCCGCATTACACTTGGATACCAATGCGAACCATTACCCTCATCCAGCCACCGCCAACAACTGCTTAAGCCGGGCAACAAAACCCACACAGGCTTACCCAGTGCGCCCGCAAGGTGCGCAACTGCGGTATCAACGCTGATGATTAAATCGAGCTGCGCAATGATTGCTGCCGTATCAGCAAAATCTTCGAGTTCGCTACCTAGGTGCAATAAAGGTTGGTCAACAGGAGGGGAAGCAGCCTCATATTCACCTGGTCCTTTCTGCAAACTCACAAACTGAACATCAGACACCTTCCACAGTGGTGCCAACGTATTCAAATTGGGCAAGGAACGCACCGCGTCATTAATGTACTCGCCACTCCCTCTCCAAACCAACCCCACTCGAAAGCCATTCACTGGAACACGCGATTTCCAATGTTCTATGAGTCCAGAATCTGCATACAGATAAGGAAGTGCATTCGGGAAGGAGATAGGATTTGTCCCTAGTCGTAGTGGTGCATCTAATAAACTCATCCAGTAGTCGTAGTGACCGACCTCGGTTTTTTCATCCACATAATCTATTTCTCGCATTGAGCGGAACAGCCTTATTAGTTGGGGACGCACCACGACAGTTAAGTGTGCTATCCCAAGAGCCTTTAGCTCTTTAACATAGCGCGCGAACATAATCATATCGCCGCAGCCTTGCTCATCAAGTAGTAACAGGCGTGAACCCATCAAACTCTGTCCCCGCCATAAACAATCTAAAGTTAACCATGCGTTATTTTGATAACCCCTGTCGCGAAACTCAAACAAAGCCCAGCCTCGTTGAAATTGACCCGCTTTCAAAAACATGTATGCCACATTTTCAGGAGGATGATTACCAGTCAATGCCACAACAACATTCAGATAAGGAATCGCCCATTTGCTTTTGTTTCGCAAGCAAAAATACTCCGCAATTTTAAGATTCTCTTGAATGCGTTCGCTCATAAAAAATCTTCTTCCAGCGTAGCCTGACGCGGTCTGTCCACGAAAGATCTGCACAATGGAGCAGATAACACATCTGACGGAACGACCGCAGTAGCGGGCGCACTATTGGTTGTTTGTATCATCGGCGCAAGCAACTTGTCTAATCTATTCACTGCCACCGCTAACACCGCCTGTGACTGTTTATCAGCCCGCACTGGGCTGGTGTAACAAAACGACGGCAATGCCGACGCACCACTCAAAACACCACACCCAGCGGGCAGGTTCATTAGCATGTTGGTATCAATCAAGAAACGCTCGGCCATGCGCACTGTTCGTTCCGGCAACACCGTTTCGGATAGCGCAAGGTTGCGCTCAATCTTGCGCACCTCATCATCCACCAGAATCGTGCCCGTTGATGCAGCTAGCCACTCTGCCGTTTCTGGGTCTTTGATGCGGTAGCTCAACTGAATGGCGCAGTTCTCCATCACCGCACCGCGCACGCTGTCCTTATCCAAGTCGGCAGGCACATCCGCCAAATCCTGCAATGATTGGAAGGCCAGAATGCAGTGCATCCCCCACCCTGCTGCCGCTCCCAAGCTGGTCATAAACGGGCGCGAGATGTGCACCTTGAACTCGTCGGCAAACACGGTAATTAAGCGTTGCGCGCTACCGCGCTTGGCCAGCATCATCAAGCGCACCAGCAACATGCGCTGCATCCGTATCACTCGCGTGTTCCCCATGTCGCCCGCGACATACAACACACCGCCCGTATTTCCAAGTTGCTCAATATCAATTCCATCAGTCGCGTTCACCGCATCGAGGTCTGCCATTTCCTCAAGTGCCGCATGGAAACCCTTGGCTTGCTCCAACCAGTTCTGCCCGAACATCGTCAAAGCATCTGCGGCGGTGTGCCCCTGCGCAATGTAGCGCGCAGCCTCGCGTGCCGCTTTGCGGTCGGCCAAGCGATAGAAGTCCGCAGCCTCCCCTTTCTCGGCCAGAGAGAATGCGGCGATGAGCATGTTTTCAACCGTTTCTTCATCGCATCCCGCAAACATATTTATCTGCGGTGGCTGCCCAGGTCGTAGATCAAGAAAGTGATACGGCAGTACCGCGCGCTGCGCGGCGGCACAAAACACATGTGGCATCCATGCATCCAGCTTGGGGTCGAGGATCACCACAAACTCGCCGCGCGATATCGCCTGCGACAGTAGGATTTGTGCTGCCACGCCTTTACCGCTGCGGGTACGTCCAGACAGCAGCACGTGAGACAGCTTCCACGTTTCGTAGTCGATGTAGATCGGCTGTCGCTCCTCGCTCAAACCAACAAACAAGCCGCGCTTGTCCACCACAAAATCCAGAGGATTGAACTTGTCGATTTCGCTCGGCAAGAACTGTCCGATCTGTCGCACATCGGTGCGTCGATTGCGCTCCAGTGCGGAGCGGTGTGTGAGTGAATGGCTCGTTTTTTCGCGCCAGCCAACTACCCACCGCAGCCAAATAAACACCGCACCCAATCCCATGACTAAACCGCCTGCCCACCACCAGAGGATTTGCGGTGATGTAGATGCAACGCCCAGCACGGTGGCTATCCAATTCAGTGTCCACCACGCCAGAGGTGGTAGCAGGCTCACCAGCCCCAACACAAACAACATGGGCCGTGCCGGATTGTCTGCCTCCATATCCAACCCCAAATAAAGCAAGCCCGCAAAGCATCCTAGCGGCACACCAAGCACAAGGATTTGTTGCATCAACTGCCCCGCATGAGCGGCCAGCATCAACCCGCCCATGCGCAAACCGCCTTGCTGAATAGCGGGTGCGAGGTCACCCGTTATAGATAACACCCAGCCGCCAGCGACGACCAGCGCAACGGTCAGAATCCACGAAGAAACGTTGCCAGATTTGGTTGTAGCCATTTTTCTTTCCGATTCGTTTGAAAAGTTTCCAGCCGCTCTTTGAATGCTCTACAGAACACGTCATGATTTAGGCATTCCCAGCGAAGTGCACTCAACACCTCTACAGCTCGCCTCCAGAACGTGTTAGAGCTTGAGTATCAATAACAACACAAGCTCTACAGCGCATCTGCAAGTCAAACGTCAGTCCCCAGCATCAAATGCATATCGAACGTGTCTGCGGCCAGTGCCGCCACGAATCCGCCCGCGAAAGATGACACCGCCCCCGATGTCACAATCACCTTCTGTAATGCCTCAAACTCCGTACCGCCCGCCGCTGCGTATTTCTTCAGCTCCCGTAATGCGTCGCCACCTGCCGCCATTCCGCGCATAAACTCTGTGATGTTTTGTTCCGATTGATTGATTATTTCTGACATGATTTTCTCCTTGGTTAAATTTCTGAAAGCTTGCGCACCGGCCAGTGCAAATCAAGTTCAACACCACACTCCAACAACTCAACAATCGAGATATAGCCCAGCTCTGGAAACCCCATCCCTAGGTCTGCCTTGCCAAAGGCTTGCAACTGTTCGGCCTCGAAATCAAGCTCGGTGATGTACCAATCACAGCCGCCCTTGAAGTAGTGCAGATAAACGACGGGATCGTCCTGCCTGTCTGTTTGATAGGTCTTGGGCATGGTTTCGATGATGTCGAGCATCCCGGTGATTGTTGATTGCATGTAGCGCGCCTCCGAGCCTCGCAACACTTCGCGCATGGCCCCCATCTGCTCCGATCCAATGAACCCGTTCAAACGATTCAGCAATGCGCCATAAATGATTTGCTTTTGTTTTTCCGCCTCACGCTTTTCTTCGCCGTTCAAATCAACCGGGACGGTTGAGCTCCAGGGTGCGGGGCAGCGCCCTGCGGTTTTGTTTGTGCTGTTGTCAGAATTGATTTCAATCGCCATGTTCATCTCCTTTTCGTTTAGTCAGTGTTTTCACCAGTCCGTCGTCGCTCACAAAGGCAGCGAACGCCCCTGTCCCGCAGGGCAAAAGAGGGAGTGCTTGCGGGCGGCAAGAAACATGACAGGCCAGAGATTCGGCCAAAATCGCAGCGCAGGCCGAAGGCCGAGAACGATTGCAGGCGAACCCCGAAGGGGCGCGCTTGCGTGTGTCGCCGACTGGCGTGGTTCTTGTGCTTTTGCCCGCTTCCCTCTTTTGAAGGGGTTGAGCGATTTGTGACGACGGACTGGTGATGCTGACTAAAAAGAGATGGGCGATTGAAATCGGTTTTTCTGACAACAGCACAAACTTCGCGTAGCGAAAAATACATTCTGTCCGTGCGCAGCAGGGACAGTCTGCTTTGATGTTGGCAAGCGTAGCGCGCAGTGAAAGTGATGTGAGTAGAGCATGACTGAAACGAAGTTCGCAAACCTGCGCAGCAGGTGCGCAACAAGCAAAGCGCGTGAAGTGGGAGCCGTTGCCCCAGCCGTTGGATGAACGAGCGCGTAAGCGCGAAGGGCATCCTACGGACGGGAGCAATGGGACAAGACCGCGCACGCGGTCGCTGTCCGTCAGCACGCTCCCCGCCCTAGCGGGGACGGGCTGAGGCTGGGGGGAGCCGCCAAGTAAAATCCGCCCCAGCGGATTTAGCCGCCCCAAGGCGGCGGTACTTGTGCGGGGGGCAACGCCCCGCACGGCAAGCAAGCGTAGCGGCGCGCGCCCCCCGACTTTTCGGGTGAGGCGTACAGCCTCAGGTGAGCGTAGCGAATCCAAAAACAAGGGCGGCTTGCCGCCCGATGTCCCGTCGCACACAGTGCGCGGGCAAGGTGGAAAATGTGCAACATTTCCTGCCTTGTTTTGCCCGACAAAGTCGGGGGGCGCGCGCCGCGAGGCGTGCCAGCCGTGCCGCAATAAAACAGGCGGTCTCATCGCCAGTTTTTGCGCAGCGACCACAGGGAGAGTAGGCAGTAAAAAGCGGTCATGGCGGGCATCCAGCCCGACAAGGAAAACCCCACCCACAGGGCGGCGTACAGCCGTCGCGCCAGCGATGAGGATTTTTCGGTGTCCGCCTTTTTGCTGATGCTGGTCTGCGTCAGCAGTCCAGCTGTTCACCCCCACTTTCTGGGGGTGAACATTGCACTGCCTGATTATGCCGCCCATATCGGAGTGGGCGGAAACATAATCTGGCTGTGCAATGGGCGCGTCTAATGAAGCATCGTATGGCACGCGCAGGGCGGGTGTCGGTAGATGGGTCATTCGCACGTGCATCGCAAGGGAGTTGAGCGAGTACATAGCATGTACCTCGCTCACACCTTTGCAGGTGTATGGCTCTGCGTTTGCTGTGCCTGTGCTTTTGCAGGTCGGGCGGTCGCCCGTCCTGTGCTGCTGCTTTTTAATTGCTGACTCAACAAGCGTACAGACACTGGCAAGCCCTCAGCGGTGAGGATGGCAGCGATGCTGCTCAAGGTGTGTCCGCGCTTGCGCATCTGCGCAAGTGTGGGCGCAAGGAGGCGAAGCGCCTGTGCCTTGGTAAGTGGTTGTTCAGGCACTGCCGCGTGTTTAATTCGCTCGGAGATATTTTCAAGCTGTTGCGTGGTGTAGGTGGTGGCGTTCATTGGATGTCCAAATTAGTGAGGTCTGCATAAGTGCAGAACAGGAAAGACGTAAGCATTTCTGGCGTGGCGGACGCGGCACGTCCGCTCACGACAACTTGACCGATGCCCTGCATCAGGTCGCGCACGGCGTAACTGGTCGCGTTGTCGGGTGAAGCGTAGATGACGCGCGCATAGTCACCACGCGCAATGGCCGTGAGGTGATGACCCGCAATAACGCGGTAACGTTTTGCTGTCTTCACTGTGCGTTCGCATTCGAGTGCAATCACACTGCCGTTGGGATGGGTAACAAGCGCATCCGCGCGGTGTCCTTGCCCTGCCGTCTTCATCTCAACGCTTTGGCGGTCGGGATAAATCCATCCTTTCCAGCCAGCTTGCGCCAGCATGATGCGCAGGCGTTGCAGGTCGCAACGATGATCTGCCAGCGTGAGACCAATACGCCCGTGCTCGTAGGCACGGTCAACCATCGGGCGATTGAGCAAGTGCGCGATATGCGCTTGCCCCGTCATGGTGATGCCCACGATGTTGACCTTGCGTCCCGAAGGTAGGCGAGTAGTCTCGCGCACGATAAGATCGTCGCGCGTCATTGCCGCGAGAGTGTTTCGGATGGAGCGTGTGTCAGTCAGTCCAACAATCTGACCAGCAACCTCGGGAGCCGTCCAGAACTCGGTGCGCAGAAATGCCAACAGCTTGCGCCGCTTTTCCGCCTGTCTATCCATCCGTGCTTGCCAAGAGTGCGGAATGAGATGGATGCTTGGGTTCATTTGCGCCTCCACAAGGAATTGCGAACCCGCTTGAGCCAAGGTTCAGACGAAGCAAACAAAACACTGTCGGGCACAATCTGTTGCAGGTGCGAATTGGCGATGCCTAGCTCACGCTCGGCGCGTGAGAGCGCATCGAGAATTTGGCGGGTGCGGGGCGATGGATGTTGCACGAGGGCGTTTTCCGCTCGGCGTAGATTGCGAAATGTGACTTCGAGCATTTGGCGCAACTCAAGCGCCACCTCGTCGGGTATGGGGTGGTCGGTCATGGTGTTACTCCTTCATTTTGATTTTTTGGTGGCGTGGGCATCCGATTGATTCGATGCAGCGCGGCTGGCAGTTTGGCGATTTGCTCGGCGGTCAATGGAGGGAATCGCGGCGGTTGCAGCGCATCCTGTGTGGCCAGTTGAGCGGCATGCGCCTTTGCCGTTGCGGCAGATTTGCTCGCTGCCGCGAGCGATTGCAGGTATTGGGATACGGTACCAGGGACAGGCTTTTTTCCTGTGGCTATAGCGGCAGCTATTGCCGCCGCCATTTCGTCTGGTGGATGGGTATTGGCAAGTTGAGTGGCGGTGATTTGGTCGCCCTCACTCCAACACTCAATGCCGCAGGAGTGGATGGTCATTTTTTTATGGGATGGGGAAGCAGCAGATTTGGCTGGTGGTGATGCGGCCGCGAGCGGTGAATCACCCAAGCTCACTACTACTGCTGCAGTTGATGTTACAGTTGATGTTGCAGTTGCTGCTGCATTGGCGGATGAGGTATCTGATTTGAATAAGAAAAGTGAATTTACCCCCTCGTTTTTTGCTAGCACAGACTTGATTACGGCAGATTCAATCTTGCCGTATGCGCTTCGCGCCTGCGCGTCCCACCGCCCACCAAAAGTATGGAATCTGCACCATCTTCGAACCGCCACCTCGCGAGTAGCCTCGTCGACGACGACGAGACCCCTTCGCTGCAACTCGCGCAACGCCTCCAGCACGACGGGCTCATCGAGCCGAGTTGCTCCGGTGAGGTGCTCGATGATCCCCGCTCGGCCTACGCCTATGATCGACATTACCCCCGTGGGCGAAGACCAAAGCACATGTAATAGATGCTTGTATGTCACCACGAGGTCGATGACGCCAGGCCAGCTGTCTAGGTTCGTTGGTACGGGGCGTGTATCGCTCATTACACCACCCCATTTTTCTCTGCATTGGTTGGGCGGCCAACTTTGCGCTTCGTGGGAGCCAGTGGCACAGTCTCAATCGAGCTAGGCATTTTTTCCACAGCCTCAACGGCAGGACGAAAAGTCCGTTTCGACTCGACCCACGCCTCGATGTCAGCCACCCACCAAAGGAGCTTGGGCCGCACCACAAAGGGCTCGGGCATGTCCACTAGACGTGGACAGATACGAACGCCAGAACGATGCTTGGCTAGCGTTTGTTTGTTGATGTCGATGCTGCCACAGAACTCATCTGCGCTAATTGTTTGTTTTTTCATTTGCACTCCACTTTTAGTGAGTGCAGCCGATTTTTTTACGGGGAGCTACGAACGAATCAGGGGCAGGCTGCCGAGAATAACCTGTCGCGCGTTATGCGCGAACAAGCCAAGGCGTTGAGGCTAGGCGGGGGTATAGGGTTGGCGCTTGGATTTTTTTCGGCGGATTTACGCGCCGTTCTGGGCGCGGCAAAAACACAGGGGTGGTAGCCAGAATGGCTACATTGGTCACGCTTATTTCGACGGTCTGTTTGATGGCCGCCAGAGCCGACGCCACGATACGCTTCGAAAATTCCGTCGCGTCGTGATCGCCTTTTTTTGTTGCGCGTTTGACACCAGCAACCGCAAAACCAAAAAACAGAAGCAACGCAAACGCGGAATTTAAATCATTATGTTCGAACCCAATTAGTGCCGCCGATATGACCATTATGGCCACAACGGCAAATCGCCAAAGCCAAACCTCCTCCCCACCATCGAATTTCATCCACGCGACCTCGCTCACCCCAACCCCGAGGGCGGGGGGCTCAGAATAAATAGAAATTGTGTGTTTGGTGGGGTTCACGCTTCGAATGATGGCACAATCTCACAATGCAATCAATTATTTTTTTATTCTAAAATTCAATGTGTTGGTGACAAAATGGGGACACCACGCGCGCACATCGTGGGGATATTTCGGGGACAAAACGGGGACACTCAAGCGGTGAAAATACGTAAAACAGCTTAATTATTAGGCGCGATAAAAAACAAAAAAACCACTAATCTATTGAATTAGTGGTTTTTATTTGGGGTGATCGATGGGGCTCGAACCCACGACAACTGGAATCACAATCCAGGGCTCTACCAACTGAGCTACGACCACCGTTGAATCGTTGAAGTTTGTTGGTGTGCCCGACTGGAATCGAACCAGCAACCCCCAGCTTAGAAGGCTGGTGCTCTATCCGGTTGAGCTACGGGCACAATTCGGTCGGCATACTACAAACTTCTTACTACATGAACCTGGTCGGGGTGGAGAGATTCGAACTCCCGACATCCTGGTCCCAAACCAGGCGCGCTACCAGGCTACGCTACACCCCGAGAGCGCGGCATTATACAGACCGATTAAATAAAATCAATTACGATTTTGAGATTTAATTTTTGGTGCGGCCAGCATCAGGTAATACACCATTGACCATAGTGTAAGAACAGCTGCGAGGTAGATTAGCAAGGTGCCCACCCATTGCGTTGAGATGCCAAATAGCGGCTCTTGAAACAACAAAAATTGAATCGCCAACATTTGAAATACCGTTTTAACTTTTCCAATCATCGACACGGCCACGCTCTTGCTACCACCCAACTGTGCCATCCACTCGCGCAATGCAGAGATGGTCAATTCACGTCCGATGATGATGAAAGCGATGATGGCATCCACGTAGCCCAAGTTGAGCAGAATGACCAGTGCGGCAACGACCATCAACTTGTCTGCGACCGGATCAAGGAAAGCGCCGAAAGCCGAGCCTTGATTCAACATGCGCGCCAGATACCCATCTAGCCAATCGGTGATGGATGCGAACCAGAAAATCGCAAAGCTCAACATATGCTTGTGATGCAAGCTCAATGTTTCATCCGAGACATAAAAGACAGCCAGAAAAACAGGAATCAGCAGAATGCGAAACCAAGTCAGTAAATTAGGAATGTTCAAGGGCATGTTTAATGTAGGCTCTGATAAATTTTTTCGGCGAGTGCAGGACTGATGCCCTCCACGCGCGCCAGCTCTTCTACGCTGGCTTGTTGTACACCTTTAAGTCCACCAAAGTGAGTGAGCAAATTTCGACGACGTTTCTCACCTACCCCTTCAATTTCTTCCAAGCTAGAGGTGGTGCGCGCCTTGCCACGTTTGGCACGATGACCACTAATGGCAAAACGATGCGCCTCATCGCGTACTTGTTGAATCAAATGCAAGGCTGGGCTATCCGGCGGCAATTGTAATGACTTTTCAACACCCGGTCGTAACAATTGCTCCATACCTGCCTTGCGTTCCACCCCTTTCGCCACACCTACTAGGGCGATGTCGGTTAAACCCAGCTCATGCATCACTTCCATCCCCATGGTGAGCTGCCCCGCTCCACCATCAATCAAAATTAAATCGGGCCGCTTGCCCTCACCCGCCTTTAACTTCTGATAGCGCTTCAGCATCGCTTGGCGCATGGCTGCGTAGTCATCGCCGGGTGTGATGCCACTGATGTTGAAGCGACGATATTCCTGCGGACGGATCGCAAGGTCGTCATACACCACACAGGATGCGACTGTCGCTTCCCCCATCGTATGGCTGATGTCAAAACATTCGATACGTTTCAAGTCCGGCAGCGCCAACACATCACGCAATGCATCCATTCGCAATGTCTGCCCCGCCTCTAATCCTGCTTGCCTTTGAAGTGCCAACAGCGCATTGGATTGGGCCATATCCAGCCATTGGCGACGCTCTCCCGTGACAGCATGACGTATCTGCACCTTGTGCCCAGCTTGTTCGGTTAGCAACTGTTCTAACGCTTCATCGACCACTTCGATACTCGTAATGATCAAGGGCGGCACAGTGCGCTCCAGATAATGCTGCGCAAGGAAAGCTTCCAATACCTCGACGCTATCCTGCCCTTGCACGTTAGCGGGGAAGAACTGCTTATCCCCCAAATGGCGGCCTCCGCGTACCACGGCGAGATTTAGGCACAGTGCCCCTTCTGCCGCAACGACAGCGACGATGTCCGCATCGGTATCGCGCCCACTCTCAACGAACTGCTTTTCCTGCACCGCATGCAAGGCTTGTAACTGATCGCGCAAGGCGGCGGCCTTCTCATAGTGCAGTGTCTCCGCCGCTTGCTCCATCGCTTCGCGCAGACGCTTTTCTACCTCATCGTGCTTACCCAGCAACAGCAACCCTGCGTTACGCACATCGGTCGCGTAATCCTCGGCGCTGATGATGCCGACACAGGGCGCGCTGCAACGATGGATCTGATGTAGCAAACAAGGTCGCGTACGATTGTTGAACACCGCCTCTTCACACGTGCGCAGCAGGAAGACCTTCTGCAATAGATTGATGCTCTCTTTTGCTGCTTGCGCATTTGGATAGGGGCCAAAGTATTGATGGCGCTTATCGGTCGCACCGCGATAGTAAGTCAGCCTCGGCGACGGGCTACCCGTAAGCACGATGTAGGGGTAAGACTTATCGTCGCGAAACAGGATGTTGTAGCGCGGCTTCAGCGACTTGATGAGGTTGTTCTCAAGCAGTAGCGCTTCCGCTTCCGAGCGCGTCACCGTTACCTCGATGCGCGCGATATGCGACACCATCAGCCGGATACGCGGCGACAGATTGCTGATCTGAAAATACGAGCTAACACGCTTCTTGAGTTGGTTCGCCTTGCCGACGTACAACACCTGCCCTGCCTCATCCAACATGCGGTACACGCCAGGTTGCAAAGGCAGACTGGCAAGGAACGGTTTAGGATCGAACACGGACTCAGACATGGCTCACATCAACGCTTGCAGACCATTGGAGAATTCCGTTGCCCCACCATTCGCGGGATGACGAACCGCACCGGCCACCTGCAACCCCATCTCACTCAACAGACCTTCAGCCTTCTTTCCGACTGCAACGACTTTTGCTCTCGGGAATGCCTCGATCAACAAACGCATAGCAGGTTCGCCCAGCTTGATCTCCTCTGGTGTGGGTGTCCGATTCGACCACAATTCATCCGCACGATACGGATGCAGTTGCATCGCATTCCACAAGATAGTGCGCTCAGCGATGCCAAGGCGATACAGCGTCTTCCACACGATGGTGGCGGAGGGTTCGGAGAAAGGTAAGCGTCGATCAGACAAGCGACCTTGCGACGCAGGGATGCGCGGGATAGCGCCCTCGCCCAACAATCGTTCGCTGGTGAAAGCGACACCGCTGTAACGACAACCTTGATAACCCGGCGCTTCGCCAACCAAGATGAATTCAGGATCACATGCCAGATGAAGTGAGAGCCGCGCCAATTTTTCAGCGGGGCCGTTACCAGCCGCATCATGCGGACAATGATCTTTCCAAGGATTGAATAAACCTTCCAAGCCGGATGGCAAGGTGTCCACAAGATTTCTAGCGAGGAGATTCATACACTTCTTCTGACTCATGCATATAGTTTGATATGAGAATTATTTTTAGCATCCCCTCTATGCAAACCGTGTTGCGGGATGCCCCCACCTTCTACGTTACTCAAAATAGGATTTTGTTCAAAACCAACCAGGTCGAACGATAGGTTGGCTGCGACACCGGCGGGTACGCCTGCGAGATCAACCCGATACGTGCGGCTGCCATCGGCATTGTTGATGCAGGTGACGCAGTTGGCTAGGTTCTGCGTGCCATCCGCTTGCAGGTTGAGGAAGGCGTCAGTGCGGGTCTGCCCGGTGCCGCTCAGCAAAGATGCGCCAGTGTTGGCATCCAGCAGGGCGACTTCGAAGGCATCGTCGGGTGCACCGGTCAGGTCGTCCAAGGCCGTGCCGGAAAGCGTGAAGCTCAGGAAACGATCCGTCGGGTTGAGCAGGAAGACTTGGCTCAGGCGGGTTTGGCTGGCGGAGACTTCGTTCATGACCGCTGCACCGTTGGCGATATTCACGCTGCCTTGGGTTGCCCAGCCGTTGCCGTTATTCAAGCTGCCATTGGTCAGTGTCGCATTCGCGGTGAACGCCACCGCTTGCAACAGGGTGTTGAGCGCATTGCTGTACACAGTACCCGTTGGCAGGGTGACCCAGGTTGAGGTGCTATTGCCGACGGAGTAAGGCGCGCCTTGGGCTTGCAGCACGGCCATATCCGCTGCGTCGGGCAAGCGTCGCTCGCCGGGGACAAGGTATTGGCTCATCACATCATTAGCCGTCGCCGTGTGCAGCAAGCCCGCAACGTGACCGAGTTCGTGGATTAACACAGTGAGCAAATCGAGTTTGTTTTCGGCCTCGCTGGCTGGTGCTGCTGTGAACACGGTGGCCTGCGCAGTCGCTTGAAACTCGGACTGGTCGGCGGGTGTGGCATCCACATACCAGCCCCAGCCTGCGCCGATGGTGTCGAAGGTGATGAGGTTGTTTGCGGTTTGTCCGGCCATTCCGAAAGGCAAATCGGCGACGGCAAAAGTGGCGCGATTTAACACCGCCGCCGATGCCCCTGCGTCCAGCCAGTATTGGCGGGCTTGGGGCAGCAGGGCGTTGATTTCGCTCAGGGTGAGGGTGGCAACGTTGGTGAGGTTGCCTTCGGCGGTGACGTTTTGCGAGATCACCGGGGCCACTCGCGGGGCGTTGCGCAACTCAATCAACCCGTCCTTTAACATCTTGCTGATACGGGCGTTACTTGCGGCTTCTGCGGCAGTTTCTACCAGTTTAAACACCCCACTTGCATCAGGAACATAAGTGCCAAATTTCAATGCGTCAGGCGCATCGTTGCGTATCTTGGCGAATATATCCTCCGCTTGTCGTCTAGCGAACAGATCCGGCTTATCTAGTCGTTTACCCTCTGGAAACTCAAATACCCAACGTTCATTGACATTTTTTTCGTTCTCCAAAAACATCGCAATGCGATCCATCAGCCTGAGCACAGCATCTGTGTCATTTGCTTTTACAAAGGATAGTTTTCTGTCGATGTTCAGCGCCAATCCCGTGGCACTGAGTTCGAACCCTTCAACGGCGAGGTAGCTGAGTTCACCGTTCGCTCCCTTGTTTTGATCCCAAAACGCTTTGGCATATTCCCATCGCACGCCATCGCTAGATTTGATGCGCCCCGAAACCCCTTCTTCAAATGCCAACCAAGCCTTCATATCGTCAGGAGCAATTAAGCCCGCCTGACTCTGCTTGTCAGCGCGCACCAGGAAAGTGTCGGTAAAGTTCTGCCGATCAGCCACATTAGGAATTTTTTGTTCCAGAGCCGCAATCAACTCCTTCCGACTCACGAAGGGTTGATTGGTCAACTCTGCGGACAGCGCAGGTGCAGGAGGGTTAACCTCGAACGACAATCCGCCACAATTGGTGTTGTGTACCCACACGCCATGCTTGCCCACATAGTAGGTGTGGAAGTCTTCGACTTCTAAGTTAAAGACTGGTAGCTTGAGGTAGGGGTCTTCCATCTCGTACTCTTGAATTGCCTCAAGAGCCATGACGTTATTTGCTACCAATTTATGGTTGGCATAGTCCCATAGATGTCCTGGTCGTTGAGGGTCGCCCATGTGATTGGGCATCCACCCTACTCCAGGTTGGTCGCTGATATAGATTTTTTCAGAGGCCCGTACAAGTGCATGCTGACCGTTGCAGAGTTCGAACTTTGATCCATCAGCATTGAACCCTTTAGGTAAGTTATCGGCTGCAGTCCAGCCCTTATCTGCTATCCAGAACGGGTGATTCAAGGTCGCAGTGATTCCGTGCGCACAATTTGGATCTTCAGAAAGCGTGTATCCCACTCTCATCACCGTCGCAGGCGCATGCGCAAAGGTTTTTAGAACCCGCTTGTACGCCTGCTCCCCGCCGTTTTCCGGCTTGGAAAGAACCAAGTCCCCGACCTTGATTTGCTCAATCGGCACTAGCCCTTCTTTGGTATGCACCAATGTGCCTGCCGCAAAACAGGCTCCGGGTTCAAACCATTTGCGCGCTTTATCAATAGGTGCAGTGAGTTCATTCAAGATGGCTGCGTGTAGTTTGCTGCCCGACCAGCCTTGAGCCAGAAGCTTAGTCGATAATATTTCAACACCCTCTTCTGCAAATGCTTCTTTCAGGGTGGCTGCCAAATTTTTGTCGTAGAGCGTTGCAGCGGCACTTTCCAGCAGCACGGCTTTGAGTTTTTCGGCCAGCTCGATTTTTTCACGCACGGACAATTCCATTTTGTCGATGGTGTCGCCGATCTTGTTGCGCTCGCTCCGATACCATTCTGCAGCTTCGTTCAGGGTCTTGGTTTTGGCGGGGGCGGTGTTCAGCAGTAGCACGCCTTTATACTCAAAGGATTGCCCGCCAGTGATTTTAGGCAGGGTGGTGTCGGCCAGATCCAATGTGTTGCCCAGCTTTTGGGATGCCCGGTTGGCCAGTGTTTTGCTATCTGTTGTGATGATGTTTCTGGTGTTTGCAGCACTGCGACCCGACACTTGGGCGATCATGCCAAACATGTCTTGCATGATTTCCGGGGCTTTTTCGAGAATTTGGCCGCGATTGGCAAAGACACCCAATGCGCCATCTATTGCGCCTCCCAGTGCGCCCGATGACATTACTTGCAGAATGTCAATTTCCTGAGGGCTATTGGGATCTTGTGTGATTCTGCCCGCTTCTATGAGCCCTGCTTGTAGTGCGGCATCAACGGCTGAATTGACCGCCACGTTGCCAGCGATACGGG
>JABFSI010000101.1 GCA_013140695.1 Sideroxydans sp.
TTCATTTCCCTCTGCCAACAACCGTTTTTTTAGCACCCGCCAATACACTTGCGGGTTCTGGCTTTCAGTCAACGCCGCAACAATATCCACTACCGCAAACAACCAACGTTGAGTAGCTTCATCCCAAGTCGAACGAATCTGCTTGGACTCAAAAAGTTTGATGTTGCTCATATGACTTCCTCTCGTAATTTTGTTAATGAGAAGTGCTAAAACCCTCGACTTGTTACTTGATCATTTCAATCAGATTCAAAGGTTGAGTCAGCACCACCATGCCTTGTGGTGTACGACCCGTTTCAAAAACAGTTTTCCAAAAGCCATTGTTCTGTTTTCCTCCAAATATGGTTTCTGAAAGGTCCGTATTCACCCAAAGAGGCATCGCAGAAAGGTTTTCGAGAAACTTACGTATGTTCTCCCATACCTGATCTGGGAACGGCACTTGAAAGAGGCGGTCTTTCGGGTCTGGCTTCCCAAGCGTAATGAAATAATGGCGGGCTATCTGCGCCACATACTGCAACCAGTTATAGATAATTTCTTCTTTACTCATCCGAAAAGCGCGAAGATGGCCTAGCTTAAACGTCTCGCCTTTTTGCAACTTGCTTTCAATTTTGTCTGTACCTATTTCCGCATCGAACTTGTCCACATAAATTACTTCCGCAATCAAATTCATTAAACGCAGAATTTGGTTACATTCAACAATGCGCGGATTCTCACCCTCTTCAGCCCGATAATTGATGGGGGTTTCGAGCACTTCTTGGTACACAAAAAATGAATAAAAAGTCTTCTCTATCGTGCTGTAGGACAGGGGCGATTCTTTGCCTCTCCCACCGAAATCAATGTAATCACGAAGTTTGTTGCTAGGGTCAGATGTAACGCCATTACGAACTGCATCAAGTATGTAGCGCTTAATTTCTCTAGACTGCCCCTTAAAGTGATTGACCAAATCACGCTCGGAAAATCCAAGATCATCCTCAGCACGAGTTGTCTCTTTTAGAAAACGTTGAATACGATCTTGATAGAGGGAATTTCCCAGATGACGTTGAACCGATTTATCAAATGCAACTTGCTTAAGTGTTGTACCTGCATTTGTGTTTGTTGTGATGAGCGTATCTGGGTCAGGATCAATAAATACTCGAACGGGCAAGGCTCGCGCACCTAACATAATTTGCGCAGCCGCCTTATGTTGTCCGTCGAACACGCGAATTGCACTTTTGCCGCCGTCACTTTTTATCCATGCAAGCGGCACATGAAGTTGCGGCCGCTTCTGGTGAAATTCTTCTACCAGTTTTGAAATGTTAGGGCCAATGGAACGAGGATTAATATGGTCATCGTGCGCCAAATACTGTATCGGCAGCTTAGCAAAGAAGAAGCGAAATCCACTTAACTCATCTTCATATACTGGCACGCTACGCAACGTGTTATCCCCCAACTCTCCAAAGCTGTAAGTCAATTCACTCTGTGAAAGCTTGAAGCCCAGCGCATGATTCCCGCCTCCCGCCTGTTGGAGCAAGTCGCCCAAATTGGGACTACGATTTTCAGCAGCCAATTTCTCTTTTAAGTAACTAAATCTGTGCAATATACGAGCCACCTCTAAATGAGATGCCTGTTTAGAGCGATTGCAACTTGCATGCGTTAGGGCGAAATTAACAGGGTCATCTTTTCCTCCTATTTTCAGGGGTATCACATGATCAATATCAATGGTGTCTTTATGTACAACCAAATCAATTTCCTGTTCACAGATGAAACAATTGCCCTTTTGCATGCCATGCAATTTGGCAATCAACGACTGGCGCTCATCGGACTTAAGTCGTCCAAGGTAAAGTGATGCCATCTTTAATTTTCCTTTCAGCGTTGTAGTGCAATTGAAAATATTTATTGGGAGCGTTTGAGCAGCTTAAAGTATTGTTTCTTGTCAATCATTCCCTCATCTCCCGCCCCGTCAGCTTCAAAAACACGTCTTCCAAGTTCGCAGGGCGATGCAAATAGCGCAGCTCTGATTGCGCTTGCAGATGAGCTACCAGCGGCTGTGCGTCACGCACATAACAGAACACCGATTCGCCACTCACTTCGAAACGCTGCGCATAATGCGCTGCATGTTCACTCGCCCATTGCCCCGATGTCTCACCGAACACCTCCACCACCTGCGGTTCGATGTTTTGTTCGATGAGTTCGCGGGGTGAGCCTTGGCTGATGAGTTTGCCGTTGTCCATCACGGCTAGGCGATGGCATAGTCGCTCGGCCTCGTCCATGAAGTGGGTGGTGAGTAACAGCGTCTTGCCTTGCTGCGTGAGTTCGCGCAGGCGTTGCCAGATAAGGTGGCGCGCTTGCGGGTCTAGGCCGGTGGTGGGTTCGTCGAGGAAGATGACATCGGGGTCGTTGACCAACGCGCGTGCCAAGGTGAGGCGGCGCTTCATACCGCCCGACAGCGTGGGCACTTTCGCATCGCGCTTACTGGTGAGGCTGGCGAATTCTAATAACGAGGGGATGCGCGCTTCGATCTCGGCGTCCTTCATGCCGAAGTAACGCCCGTACACCAGCAGGTTTTCTGCGACGGTGAAATCAGGATCGAGATTGTCCATTTGCGGCACCACGCCGACGCGGATGCGTGCTTCTCTGGCGGCTTGTGGCACAGGCAAATCAAGCAAGGTGGCAGTGCCTGCATCGGGTGCAATCAACCCCAACAAGATGCGCAAGGTAGTCGTTTTGCCTGCGCCGTTAGGGCCGAGCAGGCCGAAGCATTCGCCTTTATGGATGGATAGATTGAGACCATCGACCACGCGCTGACCGCCGTAGGATTTTTGTAAGTTGCTGGCTTGGATAACGGGGTTCATTAAAACCTTTTTGCCACAGAGGCCACAGAGCGCACAGAGAAAATCCCACCCGCAGAACGCTCTGTGAACTCTGTGTTCTCTGTGGCTTGCTTTTGAATTGATTGATTCACAGCGCCACTCCAATGAAATGTTTCTTCACGATGTCACGCAGCTGCGTGAGTCGTCCATGAAAATAATGTTCGGCTTGCGGCAACACGACAATAGGTAAGTGTTGTGGACGCGCCCAATCAAGGGCATCCGCCAAAGGGACGACGTCATCTTGCTCGCCATGAATCACCAGCGTGTCAGGCGATACGGCAGGCATCGCAAAGCGTCCCACGGCAGGCGCGGCCAACACCAAATGTTGAGGATGCAAGCGTGCGGCGGCGCGCGCGGCGACGTAACCGCCGAAAGAAAATCCCGACAATATCAACGGCAGTTCTTCACCAAACAATTCTTGCGCATACCGCGTAACGGCGACCATGTCTTGCTCTTCCCCTTCGCCGCCGGTGAACTCTCCTGCGCTTGCACCCACGCCGCGAAAGTTAAAGCGCAAGGTGACGCAACCCAATTCCGCAAAGGTCTTGGCGAGGGTCATCGCAACTTTGTTTTCCATCGTGCCACCTAGGGTGGGGAGTGGATGCGCCACGATGGCAAGGGCGCGCGGCGCAGCATCGGGAATGTGTGCGACACCTTCAAGGAGCCCAGCCGTGCCCGTGACTGAAAATTTTTGCAGTGCGATGGCCATCAGATTTTCAGGCGCTCAACGACCTGCCCATTTTTCAAATGCGATTCAATAATTTCATCCAAATCGCTTTCATCCACAAAGGTGTACCAAACGCCTTCGGGGTACACCACCAACACGGGACCGTCGTCGCAACGATCTAAACAGCCCGCCGAGTTGATGCGAATTTTATTAGTACGATTAGACAAGCCCAGCGCTTTCACTTTGTCTTTCACATAGTCGCGCGCTTTTTGCGCGCCACGATTGCCGCAACAATCACTGCCATCGGCGCGTTGGTTGGTGCAGAAAAATACATGTTTATCAAAGTAACTCACTCATGTCTCCTTGTTAAAAATTATATACGGCGACGTACCCTCATTAAGTACGCCCCCAACAGCACGGGAAACAGTAGCGACACCGTTTGCGACAAGCTGTTGTAGTTACGCACGTGACCATAGCGCCATTGCGACAAAGACTGCGCGGCGGCGGGCGTGCCACTATCCAGCACACCAAATGCCAACACGAGGTAGGCCATGATGACGCCCATGCCTAATGCAAATAACGCGCGCCCGCGCAAGCGACTCGCACTCCACATTATCAGCAAGCCTGCCACGATGCCCAGCATGGCTTCACCATTCAGCCACAACAGTAACGCCCAAGATTTTAGCAGCAGCGCCGCCGCCAAAAATTTGGCCAAGCCAACCGCACACAACACTAACAGTAAGGCAATAGAGGCTTGGCTGCGCACGTGCAACACTGTTTGCAACAACAAACCAATCATCAATAAATTGAGGGTGACTGCGACGCTTTCCCAGCCATTAAAAGGTTGTTCGGGCATGGCAGCAAAAATGCGATGCGCGGATTCAGTGAGGAACACATTGCCCAACATAGGCAGGGACGGGTTGATTTGCGCAAACATCCACAACATGACCAATGCCAAACCAAAATCCACGCCGCTTGCGCGCTGAAATAAATGCATGCGCCACCGCGTTAGCCGTGCAAACAAGGTATGCCTAGCAATGTAAAGCGCGAGCAGTGCGCCCACCAAAGCGCCCACCGTGTTGGTCAACATGTCCACATTCGAACTGGTGCGCGCGGGTAAATAAAGCTGCAAAAATTCCAAGCTCAACGATAACGTGAATGCTCCCAGCACCGCCAATAAAGTACTACGCAGCGCCCCAAAATACACGCGCAAAGTCAGCATCAGCAACAATCCCAAAGGCACATATGCCAGCACATTCACAATCGCATCAAAGGCGGTGTAGGTTTGCCCAAACGGGGCGGCCAGCACATCACTTAAATTAACGCCCTGCTCTTGCCAGCCTTCGAACGGTGACAAGCTGACGTAAATCAAAAATAAAATGTGTCCCGCCAACAGATAATGACGCAGTAAAGAACGGCGTGGCGGCAGCGAATGAGGTGAATGAGCGTGCGTCATCGCCTTAAAATCTTTCGTATCCCGCCAAATAACGCCACTGCCCCGATGCCAACTTGGACATTGACACGCGCCCAATGCGTAACCGTTTCATCGACTTTATTTCCAATCCGACGGCTTGACACATGAAAGCAATCTGCCCGGGCTGCACACCCTTTAACGCAAAACGCAAACGCGTTTCATTTTGCCAACTCACCTTGGCGGGTGCCAATGGCTTGCCGTTAAAAATGAGGCCGTGATTGAGTAACTTAAGACCATCGGCGGACAATTCACCCAGCACCTCTACCACATACTCCTGCTCAATCTTCGCCGCATCCGCCGTTAATTTGCGCGACACCTGAAAATCTTGGGTGAACACAGATAGCCCGCTGGCATTGGTTTGCAGCGGCATGCAGTGGGTTAATTTAATGAAATGTTGCTTCAACATGCGCACCCCAGAGTGATCGTCAGGCGTATGCGTTTCGGCGCTGAAGGTGTGCGTGTCTAAATTCAAATCGGCAGCTTGATGAAAGGCGATCGTGATGGGGGCGACGGGAATTGCGCTGGCTTTCGGATGCAGCACCACCTGCTGCTCACCCACCATCAACTGCGGCTCTTCCACCACCACCCCATCCACACTCACCCAGCCACCCGCGATGTACAACTCTGCCTCACGGCGCGAACACTGCGTGAGTTCAACAAGGCGTTTGGCAAGGCGAATAGAATCAGTCATCAGAATTAGGTACGGCGCAAAAAAAGAGCGCACATTGTAAGCGCTCGAGCTGCAATTACTCGGTAAAATCCCACTATGAACACCCCTCAAAACCCCAGTCAGCGCCCGCCCCTCGAAGGTATCACCCTCGAAAAAATCGTCACTCAACTCGCCGACACTATGGGCTGGGACGCCATGGCCGACGCCATCCCCATCCGCTGCTTCACCCACGACCCGAGCGTTAAATCGAGCTTGAAGTTTTTGCGCAAAACACCGTGGGCAAGGGAGAAAGTGGAAGCCTTATATTTGCTGCGCATGCGTCAGGCACGCTAGAGAATCCTAATTAAATCTAAGGAATCTCTGATTAAGTTGTCATTCCCGCTTGGCTGCAAGCCAGTTTATCCTGAGCTTGTCGAAGGGCGGGAATGACGGATTGGACTTAATCAGCCCCCCATGAGTTAGCACTCGCAAAGAGCAAAGCCACCCAAGCTTGTATTCGGCTTGCAAATGTCAGAACATAAGCCCACGGCATTCCGCCGTCATCACAGGGAGTTCACATGAAAAATATTTTCAGTCATACCTTTTTAGCCATCAGCTTGTTAGGAATGTCCTCCGCCGCTTTTGCCGCAAAACCTTGCGAAGAATTGAAGTCCGAGATTGATGCAAAATTTCAGGCCAAGGGTGTACAAAATTACACGTTAGATATTGTCGCCAACGGCACCGCAGACAGCGGCAAGCAAGTAGGCACGTGTGATGGCGGCACGAAATTTATTAGCTACAAACGCGGCGTAAGCGCACCAAAAGCCGAAGTGAAAACAGAAGCCCCCGCCCCAAAAACTGAAGTGCCTGCTGCAAAACCTTAAATATATTTATTTGTCATTCCCGCGAAAGCGGGAATCCAGTACTTTTAATCAACTGGACACCGGCCTACGCCGGTGTGACGAACAAATCAGTGTTCCCTAGTACGGCTTCTGCCCTACATAATTCCCCGGTGGCGCGTAGTTACATACCCACACCGATGAGTTATCGGTCGCGCTACAACTGGCATGCCCACACCCTACTTGCGTTGTGTTGGCCCAAACCAATTGTGTGTAATGCCCACACACTTTACCCGCCGCGCAACTGTTAGACGCGTAGGTGTAATTTGCTTTTTCCGATGCCCAAGCATCCACCACCTGTGTGGGCGTTTTAGGGTTAGGCGCGGTCGTTCCGTTGCCATACATCAAGCCACTCGCCCAATACAAATTTTCTCCCAGCCCTGCCGCACCGCTATGCACCATCGCGCAGTTATTCGTTGCTTTGAGATGGTCGGCATACGCCTGCGCCGTTGCCGCCAACGTGTTCGACCACGCAATGTTTGGCACACCCACCAAGGTGCGCCACGCGTTATGCGCCGCGACAGTTTCAACCGCAATGTCAGCATTAGTCGCACTGGCCGGCGCAACGGGCGCAGGCGACGGCGTAGTTCCCGACGCACCCCCACACCCCATCAAACTAACTGCCAAAGTTAATGCCGAACATAGATTGCTATGAAATGGATTCATGGTGCGGTTACCTTTATGTTCAGCGCGAGAGCGCGTCAAAAAACACTTCTTATAGAACTAGAAAGCCGTTAAACAATCGGCTCGGTAAATCCACACTTTGTCTTTCCATAATTACTACAAGCAAGAAAATCAGACTTGCCGCTCTTTCCTGTTCTGCGCACCTTTTTGCCAGTGCCGCATTTTGGACAAGGTGCACCTTCTCCTTTAGTAGATTCTGATTTCTTTTCTTCTGCATCATTCGGAATAGCTTGTTGAACAATAGCAACCAGTGGAAATAACGCTTTGCATCTACTAGGATAACCCTGACACGCAAGGAAATCTGTTTCCGTTCCATCGCTACGGTTAACACTCTTTCGAATCAATTGTTCTTTTTTGCAGACTGGGCATTGACCCCCCACCTTTGGAATGAAGGTTTTTCCATGTTGAGGGGCAGACTCATTTGCATCCGACTTTATTGAAGCAACACTATTTTTAACAGCCGATTCTCTCAACGGAGTATGTCTAGACTGTAAGAACTCTGCCGTTGCCTGTGCTTCTTGTTTAGACATCACCCAAAGGAAGTCAGTTGAAAATAAATTCTGCGGAGCAAATATATTTGCCTTTTGGGCATATTCATCCAACTGGCTAACTATCGCACCCGACACTGCATCTGCCTTATACAACTCAGGCACATCCATTTCTCGCTGAATAATTCCCGTATCAGAAATTGCAACATACACACCTACAGGGCAATACCTATATCCCTTTTGAATTTTTCCAAACAGAATCGTTCCCAAGGTTTGTTCGGCATTCTCCCGTAGCAATTCTTTGAGTATTTTTCCTTGCTCCTGCGCTTGAATAACGGGGGATTTCATCCCCGATAATTTATCTCTATAAGTACGCGACCACCCACCATGTTTATCAACACTGATAGTGCCGTGAACACTTTTTGATTCGACGATAAACAAGCCAAAAGTAGAAACAATTAAATGATCCATCTGCGCTACGTCTCCGTCATAAACGACTCGCAAGTCGTTCAGCACAAAACAGTCATCTCTCTTGCGGAAAGCGCGATTCAAATAAAAAGCCATCTGCTTTTCAGCTTCTTCGCCTGCTCTAACCCACACATCTGTGGAGTTGGTAAATTCTTTTTCTTTGAGTATCACGACCTTATCTCCTTAATGCGAATCAAATCAATGCGCCTCATCCCAATTCGCCCCTTCACCCAATCCCACTTCCAATGGCACTTTTAACTGCGCCACATTGCACATCAGTTCGCGCAGCTTCTCCTTCACCAAAGCTAACTCGGCTTCTGGCACTTCCAATATCAATTCATCGTGCACTTGCATGATGAGTTTGGTTTGGAGCTTTTCGTTTTCCAGCCAATCTTGCACAGCGATCATCGCGAGTTTGATGAGGTCGGCGGCGGTGCCTTGCATGGGGGCGTTGATGGCGGCGCGTTCTGCTGCTTGCCTTCTCATGCCGTTGGCACCGTTGATCTCGGGTAGCCATAGGCGGCGTCCGAACCATGTCTCGACATAGCCGCTTGCTTTGGCTTGTTCGCGCGTGTCGTCCATGTAGCGCTTCACGCCGGGGTAGCGTGCGAAGTAGAGGTCGATGTATTGCTTCGCGGCGCTGTTCTCGATGTTGAGTTGACTCGCCAGGCCGAACGCGGACATGCCATAGATGAGCCCGAAGTTGATGACCTTGGCATAACGACGCTGTTCGCTACTCACCGCGTCGAGTGCGACGCCGAACACTTCGGCAGCAGTGGCACGGTGGATGTCTTCGCCAGCGGCGAAGGCCTTGAGCAAGCCTTCGTCACCAGACAGGTGTGCCATGATGCGTAGCTCGATCTGCGAATAGTCAGCAGAGACGATACGCGAACCCGCAGGGGCGATGAAGGCTTCGCGGATGCGACGACCTTCGGCGGTGCGCACGGGGATGTTTTGCAGATTCGGCTCGTTAGATGACAAACGTCCTGTCACTGCCACCGCTTGCGAATAGCTGGTGTGCACGCGGCCTGTCTTTTGATTCACCATCAAAGGTAGCTTGTCGGTGTAGGTCGATTTCAACTTCGCCATGCCGCGATGTTCAAGCAATATCTTGGGTAGCGGATAGTCGAGCGCGAGCTCTTGCAATACTTCTTCGTCGGTTGAGGGCGCACCCGTGGCGGTCTTCTTCTTAACCGGTATTCCCAGCTTCACGAACAGTATCTCGCCCAGCTGTTTGGGTGAAGCGAGGTTGAACGGCTGCCCCGCCATCTCGAATGCCTGCGCTTCGATGGACATCAACTTCTCACCCAACTCGTGGCTTTGGCGCGATAGCTTGACGCTGTCGATGAGCACGCCGTTGCGTTCCATCTTGAACAGCACTTCGCGCACGGGCATCTCGATGTCGCGATACACCTCGGCCAGTCGCCCTTCCAGTTGCGGCGATAAGGTCTGGTGCAGTTGCAAGGTGATGTCGGCATCTTCTGCGGCGTAACGTGTGGCGGTATCGAGGTCGACCTGATCAAAGCCGATCTGCTTCGCGCCTTTGCCCACCACATCGGTATAGCTCACGGTCGCCAGTCCGAGATGGCGTAGTGCGAGATTGCCCATCTCGTGCGGCTTGTGTGATTCCAACACATAGGATTGCAGCAAGGTGTCTTCGGCGATGCCGCGCAAGGCGACGCCATGATTGGCGAAGATGTGCTGATCGTATTTTAGGTTCTGTCCTAGTTTCTTGTGCTCCGCACTTTCCAACCACGGCTTGAGTTTCTGTAGCGCGAGGTCGAATCCGACTTGGTCGGGCGCACCCGGGTAGTGATGAGCCAAAGGTAGATAAGCCGCCTGATGGGCCTCGATACTGAACGAGATACCCACCAGTTGCGATGCCATCGGGTCGAGTCCTGTGGTCTCGGTATCCAAGCTCACCAAGGGGGCAGACATCAGCTTCTCTAACCACGCATCCAACTGCGCCTCGGTACGGATGGATTCGTAGTGACTGGTATCGTTGGTCACGGCTGCCGGTGCCGATTCTTGTTCCAATTCGAAGCGACGCGGCTCAGCATCGCGCCCTTTCTTCTCGGGCGTTTCGCCATTCAGTTCACGCAACAAAGTCCTGAAGCCGAAGCGTTCGAACATCGCCTTCAACTTCTCTTTGTCTTCCGCTGGTGCAGCTAACTCATCGTACCGTTTGTCTAGCGCCACATCACATTTCACCGTGACTAGTTTCCTGCCCATCGGCAACCATTCCAACGCAGCGCGCAAGTGTTCGCCCACCGCGCCGCCTACGTTCGCCGCATTGGCAATCACGCCATCCAGCGAATCGTATTGGGTAAGCCATTTCACCGCCGTCTTGGGGCCACATTTGTTCACGCCCGGCACGTTGTCCACGGCATCGCCCACCAGCGATAAATAATCCACGATTCGATTCGGCGGCACGCCGAATTTGGCCAACACGCCCGCCTCGTCCATAATTTCATTGCTCATAGTGTTGACTAGGGTGACGTTGGCGTTTACCAACTGCGTCAAATCTTTGTCACCGGTGGAGACGATGCAACGCGCGCCATTATTTGAGGCTTGCTGCGCGAGCGTGCCGATCACGTCGTCAGCTTCCACGCCATCCACCATGATGATGTTCCACCCTGCTGCTGCGACTAATTCGTGTAACGGTTCAATCTGAGCACGCAAGTCATCCGGCATAGATGGTCGGTTGGCTTTGTACTCGGGGTACCAGTCATCGCGGAACGTCTTGCCCTTCGCGTCGAACACGCAGGCGCTATAATCGGCTGGGTAATCGCTGCGTAATTTTTTCAGCATGTTGAGCACGCCATGGAGTGCGCCCGTTGGCTCACCTTGTGGGCTACGCAAGTCAGGCATGGCGTGAAACGCGCGATACAGATAGGACGAGCCGTCCACCAGCAACAATGTCTTCATAATTTTGGAGTCCGAGATGAACAACGATTTGAAATTGCCCGCCGCTCAAGCCCCTGAATTGATGCAGTCAAAGGAGTCATGGCGCGTGTTTGGCATTATGTCAGAATTCGTCGCCGCCACTGAACGCCTGCGTGACATTCACCCAGCGGTCAGCATCTTTGGTAGCGCGCGCACCCCGCATGACCATCCCTATTACAAGCTCACCGAAGAGATTGCGCGCTTGCTTTCAGATGCTGGTTTTTCCGTCATCTCGGGCGGCGGCCCCGGCATCATGGAAGCGGCCAACAAAGGCGCGTTTTACGGCAAGTCCCCCAGCGTCGGTCTCAACATTCAACTGCCGCACGAGCAGCACGGCAACCCCTATCAAAACATCAGCCAAACCTTCAAACACTTCTTCACGCGTAAAGTCATGTTCGTAAAATTTGCCAGTGCCTATGTGGTGATGCCTGGCGGCTTTGGCACATTGGACGAGTTGATGGAAGCGCTGACTTTAGTGCAAACCGGCAAGACCCGCCGCATCCCCATCATCCTTGTCGGTAGTGAGTTCTGGGGCGGCATGATGGAGTGGATTAAAAATTCGCTGCTCGCCGAAAAAATGATTAGCCCCGGCGACATGGATTTAATTCAAGTCATCGACGAACCTGAACAAGTGGTCGCCGCCATCTTTAAGCACTACGAAACACGCGGCTTCGAACCTTCTGCCGCAGAGCGCGAGTTGCAGCTGAACCTTTAAGCGTAAAATCCAGCTCACTTTTGGAGACAAAAATCATGCGCCTACTTACTCTGTTATTCCTTGCCAGCTTAAGCTTCACTGCTAGCGCGACCGACCCCATTCCCGCCTCTGCGACACCGCTGGTAGAGGATGAAGCGGTCGATGAACCTCAAGTCACCATCACTAAACAACCTGTGCAAAAGGTGGAAGAGTTTCGCGCCAACGGCAAGTTGTACATGATTAAAGTGACGCCTAAACACGGCGTGCCTTACTACCTTGTTGATGACAAAGGCGACGGCAAATTTGCTCGTCAAGAGGGTTTAGATTCTGGCGTGCGCGTGCCGCGTTGGGTTATTTTCAAATTCTGATTTAGGACTTTCTGCATGGCTGTTTTTACCCGCGTCACCGAATCCGATGTCTCTGCTTGGCTGTCTGATTACTCTCTAGGTTCTTTACTCGAATTGCAGGGCATTCCTGCAGGTATCGAGAACACGAATTATTTCGTGACCACTAGTAATGGGCGCTTCGTGCTCACCCTTTTCGAAAAACTCACCTCGGCGGAATTACCTTTCTTTCTCAATTTAATGTCGCACTTGGCACGTCATGGCATCCCTTGTCCTGCCCCTGTGGCAAATGGCAAGAATGATTTTTTGGGTGAGTTGAACGGTAAGCCTGCCTGCATTGTGAGTCGCTTGAGTGGCAAGTCAGTGACACAGCCGAGTGTGGCGAATTGTGCGGCGGTGGGCGCGATGTTGGGACAGATGCACAGTGCCAGCTTGAGTTTTGGCAGTGAGATGGTGAACCCACGCGGTAGCGCATGGCGCAGTAATGCAGCGCAACAAGTCCGCGCTTTTATTTCTGCAGAAGAAGCCGCCTTGCTCGACCGCGAAGTGACTTTGCATGCGCACTACCCCGCTGCTGATCTGCCACGCGGCGTGATTCACGCTGATTTGTTTCGCGACAATGTGTTGATGGATGGTGAGCGCGTAGGCGGGCTGATTGATTTCTATTTCGCCTGCACCGATGCGTTGATTTATGACGTGGCGATTACGGTGAATGACTGGTGCATGGCGGCTGACGGCACACTGGATGCAGAACGCACGCGCGCCCTGCTCAATGCCTATCATGCAGTGCGCCCCTTCACTGCCGCCGAAGCGGCGGTGTGGGCGATGACTTTGCGCGTGGCGGCTTTGCGTTTTTGGATTTCGCGTTTGTACGATTTGAATTTGCCGCGTGATGGCGAAATGGTGAATCCGCATGACCCCAAGCATTTCAAACGCATCTTGCAAAATCACATCGCCACACCACAGCCTGTTTGGCTATAAGAGAACACACCATGGAAATAAAAAAACTCACTGCGGCACGCGGCTGGACTTGGATTAAGCAAGGTTATCAACTGCTCATGCGTAGCCCTATTCTGGCCTTAAGCACGGCGCTCATCGGCGCAATGGGCATTTTGCTGGCAATGATGGCGCCCTATATCGGCTCTTTACTCGCGGTGCTGCTGATGCCCGTTTTGCTGGCTGGCTATATGCGCATTTGCCGCGCGCTGGAACAAGAGGAGGAAGTTGAGCTGGCCGATTTATTCGCTGGTTTCAAACACAACACGCCCAGCCTGATTACCCTAGGCGCGATTTTAATGATGGGCATGCTGTTGGCTTCGATGGTGATGGTGGCAGTGGGGGGCACCGCCCTCACTACGCTGATAAATCAGGTACAAACCGCCAATGACCCGCAAATACTCATGGATGCACTAGGCAATGCGGATGGCAATATCGGGCTTGCTGTGTTACTAGGATTCTCGCTCATGTTTGCGCTCATCATGGCGTGGCAGTTTGCCCCTATGCTGGTGTTTTTCAGCGACCTCACGCCTTTCGCAGCAATCCACGCCAGCTTTGTCGGTACGCTACGCAACCTTCTGCCCTATGCGGTGTATTTCATCCTCACACAGGCGCTGGCTGTGCTATTGGGCATTTTGCCTTTTGGCATCGGCTTAATTTTCTTACTACCCCTAGGCTTGGCTTCGCTCTATGTGAGCTATCGCAATATCTTTCCGTGGCTGGATGAGCCCGTACCAGTCGTTGCGAATGAGGCGGATAAGAACAGCGCGGACTTAAACTCATGAAATTTGCTGCAACAGCGCTAGCGCGCAAGCATGCGCAACAACCTCACAACCTCTTTGTAGCAGGTATTTTTGCGTTTGATTTATTAATGACGCCTGCTGTGCTGGGATTAAAAATTGGCATGATCGGCTTGTTGATACCGCTAATCTGTTCTGGCGCTTTGCTGACCTATATCTATCTGCGTAGTCGCAAACAGACGAGCTGGTTCGTGGATATGCATTGGCGTTTGACGTGGAACCGTAGCCGCCTTTTGCTACTGGGCTATGCCATCTCGGCAACACTTGTATTCATCGCTTGGTTGCTCAGCCTGATCTCCAGTGACCCGCATATGGCAAGCATCATCTGGACTGCCCTCACGCGCATCGCGCTGATGCCCACCCTGATCTTCGTGCTGTTCACCTCGGTGCTGGAAGCGGGGGCGATCGCCCAAGCCACCCATGGAGAAGTGCCGGACAAACTGGCGGCGAAATATCCACCGCCCGCTGATTTGATTTCTTGAATCTAGGGAAGGTCTGATTAAGTCCCCTCCGTCATTCCCGCGAAAGCGGGAATCCAGTCTAAAAATATATTTCCTTGCGAAGCAAGAACAAAGCCTTTCTGAATAAACGCGCTGGATTCCCGCTTGGCTGCAAGCCAGCTTATCCTGAGCTTGTCGAAGGGCGGGAATGACGACTTATTCAGAGACTCCTTAAGCTTTCGTACTGAATTCGTCGAAGGCGTGTAGCACTTCACCCGCATACATCAACGATGGGCCGCCGCCCATGTAGACCGCGACGGACAACATCTCGTTGACCTGCTCGCGCGTTGCACCCAGACGCACCAAGGCTCTTACGTGATAGGCAATGCAGCCTTCGCAACGTGTTGAAACCGCAATCGCGGTAGCAATAATTTCTTTATCCAATGCGGAAATAACACCGGCCGTCATGGCCGCTTTCGACATCGCGTCGAAGCCCGTCATTACTTCAGCGGCTTCCTTACGAAACGCACCCAAAGGTGGATTCAGATGTTGTATCAATTCTTTATATGATTTGCTCATGGCGCATTCCTTTGTGAGTTGTGAGACAGGTGCGCATATTAGAGATTGCTGATATAGAAATCAAGTGGCCGAGCTAAATATCGCTGCTTGCCCATGATATTGACCTGTCTCATCGAGTAGATTCCACACTGTCGCATCCGTGATCATGAAGCGCCGACCACTCTTGGCGATGCGCATACCGGAATAGCCATCGACGTAACCTTGTTGAGCCACCTTCTCCAACAACTTCACGCGCGCTTCCTGCGCCAAAGGTTCGGCAGACAAGCGTGAAGGAAGCTGCGCGAATTCCTCTGCCGTCATCTCGAACCATTGCAGTGCGGCTCGATTACCGTAGAAAAAGATAGGGTCGTCTTCCGTGCCGTGCGCAACGATGGCGTAAGGTGCCGTCCACAGTGCAGCACGCAGTTCGACGGCATCGGACGGAACAATAGGGATAAGCGGTTTACCGGTGAGCCGTTGATAGCTCTCGACGATCAGCCGTAGCACTGCATCAGAGGGCTTCGAGCTTGGCATATTTGAGTGCCAGCCATTTGCTGCCGGCGCGTTTGAAGTTCACTTGCACACGACCTTCCGTGCCACTGCCTTCGCTGCCCGTCACCACGCCCTCACCAAATTTTTGATGGAACACGCGCTGCCCTGTACGCCACATTGCACTCGGCGCAGGGGGGGCTTTTTCCATCGTAACGGCATTAAAGGCTTTGGCGTAGCTGTTCGTTTCGTAGCTGTTGGACTGGAACGACCTGCTAGCGCTGACGCGAGGCGTGATCCAATGCAACAACTGCTCTGGTAACTCACGCATAAAGCTGGATACACGGCTGTAGTGCGTCTGCCCATGCAACATGCGACGCTGGGCAAAGGTGAGATACAAACGCCGACGTGCGCGTGTAATGGCGACGTACATCAAGCGCCGCTCTTCATCGAGGTCGTTGTTGTCGATACTGTTTTGATGCGGGAATAAACTCTCTTCCAAGCCTGTGATGAACACGGTGTGAAATTCCAATCCTTTCGCTGCGTGTACCGTCATCAAGTGCAGCGCATCATCACTATCCCCCGCCTGATGCTCACCCGATTCCAATGAGGCATGGGTGAGGAATGCTGTGAGACTGTCGTCTTCATTCTCATGCACGAATAGGGTGGCGGAGTTGATGAGTTCGTTCATGTTCTCCAAACGCTCTTCGGCCTCACGCTTTTTGGAAGCGACTTGCATTTCGCTTTCGTAGTGCGCCACCAAGCCGCTGTGTTGCAGCACATGCTCCATAATTTCGGGGAGCGGCAAACCCGCCACGCCACTACGAAGTGATTCGATGAGTCCGACGAAGGCAGTCACCTTGCCGCCTGCACGGGCGGCGGCATCCCATAGTGTCGTGTTGTTGATGCGCGCCGATTCTTGCAACTGCTCGATACTGCGCGCACCGATCCCGCGTGTGGGAAAGTTGATGATGCGCAACAGCGCGTTGTCATCATCCGTGTTCTCCATCAGGCGCAGATAAGCCAGCGTGTGCTTGATCTCTTGCCGCTCGAAGAAGCGCAACCCGCCATACACACGGTACGACAAGCCCGCCGACACCAGCGCATGTTCCAACACGCGCGACTGTGCATTGGAGCGATACAACAAAGCCATCTCGGTCAGCTTCACACCCTCGCGTTTGAGCTCTTGGATCTCCTCCACGATGAAGCGCGCCTCATCCACATCGGTCTCGGCTTCATACACACGCAACTGCTCGCCGCCATTCTCGGATGTCCACAGATTCTTGCCGAGGCGATTCTTGTTGTTGCTGATAAGCGCATTGGCTGCATCGAGGATATTGCCGTGCGAGCGGTAGTTCTGCTCCAGCTTGATAACGTTTTCTACATGGAAGTCGCGCAACAACTCTTGCATGTTGCCCACGTTCGCGCCACGGAAGGCGTAGATGGATTGATCGTCGTCTCCCACTGCAAAGAGCGAGTTGCTTCCCCCCGCCAGCAACTTCAACCAGCGATATTGCAAGGGGTTAGTGTCTTGAAACTCATCCACAAGGATGTGCTGAAAACGTGATTGATAATGATCACGTAACGCCTGATTGCGCGACAGCAGCTCATAGCAACGCAGCAACAGTTCAGAAAAATCGACCACGCCTTCACGCTGGCATTGCGCATCGTATTCGGCGAACACCTCCACTTTGCGCCGCGTGAATTGATCGTAGGCTTCCACTTCGTGTGCGCGTAGCCCTTGTTCTTTACTGCCACTGATAAAATTTTGAATGTCGCGTGGAATGAATTTTTCAGGGTCCACGTTCTGCGCCTTCATGACGCGCTTGATGGCAGAAAGCTGATCTCCCGAATCGAGAATCTGAAACGTTTGCGGCAAATTTGCCTCACGAAAGTGCGCACGCAACAAACGATTGCACAAACCGTGGAACGTGCCGATCCACATACTGTTGATGTTGACGGGAAGCATGCTCGAAAGGCGCGTCTTCATCTCCTTCGCCGCCTTGTTGGTAAAAGTCACCGCCAAGATGCTGTGGGGATTGGCTTGCCCTGTGCTGATGAGGTAAGCGATACGCGTCGTGAGCACGCGCGTCTTACCACTCCCCGCCCCAGCTAATATCAGCGCAGATTGGGCGGGCAGTTCGACGGCGGCACGTTGTTCGGGATTAAGACCGGAAAGTAGGGCAGGATTCATCTATGGATTATCCCATAGGATGAATAGATGGCAGTGCTACATCCCTTGCTATTCAAACGTGTTTGCGCAACGGCTTAATTCGTCAATCCATTGCAAGGTATAACTTCAGTATTTCACTCTAAACACAGCCATCGCACCACCCGGCGCTTCGATATTGGTCGGCTCTAGACTGATACCGTCGGCGGCAGTTATCGCTTCTTTAACTGCTTCGGTGACCAATATCTCGTAGGACTTGGCAATATCTTCGCCCAGCTTGGCCGAGGCATTGACCTGCGCACCAAATACGTCGGCATCCCCGATGCGCAACATGGAGCCGTAACCAATGCCTACGCACAACAACACCTTTTCTTCATCCGCCTTGCTCTGGTTATATTCACTCAACAGGTGTTGCATATTGATGGCACATTTAACGGCTTTTTCAGGACGACGGAACAACACCATCATGCTGTCACCTTCCATTTTAAGCAGGATGCCGTCGTGCTGATCAATGACAGGAATCAACAAGCGCTGCGATTCATAGATGGTTTGCAAGAAATGCACGATGCCAAATTTGGCCGAATGGCGCGAGAAACCAGATAAATCGGTGAACATAATCGACCAAGTTTCGCCGAATAAATCCCAGATGCGCGCATCAATGGCGGCTTTATCCACACCAGGCTGTAAGCGCAATGCAATCAGTTTTTCCAATCTGTCACGCGAGGCTTCGGATTCAATTTGAAATGTGAAAGTCATCAACAATCTCCTGAATGCATAACGGGTAAGGCAACATTCCGAACTGCAAAATAAAACGGGGAATCAAGCCAAGCCTGATTCCCCGTTCTGTCATTACTTTAATTCTTACTTCTTTTTCTTCTCGATCATGTCGTGCATGATCGGTGCCAAGATGATCTCCATCGCATGACTCATTTTGCCGCCAGGCACCACGAGGGTATTGGCACGAGACATGAACGAGTTCGGGATCATTTGCAACATGTAAGGGAAGTCCACGCCTTTTGGATTGCGGAAACGCACCACCACGAAGCTCTCATCAGGCGTTGGGATGTCGCGCGCAACGAAAGGATTAGAGGTATCCACGGTCGCTACGCGTTGGAAGTTGATGTCCGTGTGGGTGAACTGTGGCGTGATGTATTTGATGTAGTCAGGCATGCGACGCATGATCGTATCGACTGTCGCTTCTGCTGAGTAGCCACGCTCCGCCTTGTCACGATGGATCTTTTGGATCCACTCAAGGTTGACCACTGGCACGACACCAATACCCAAATCTACATAGCGACGTGCGTCGATGCCTTTGGATTCGTCTTGTGCCAAACCATGCAGACCTTCGTAGAACAAAAGGTCGGAGCCAGCTTCGATATTTTCCCAAGGGGTGAATACACCTGGTGTCAGGTTAGTCAAGCCGAAATGCTTGTTGTGCTCTACGGCTTCAACATCGCTGTGCACGTAGTAACGACGTTGACACATACCGCTCTCACCGTATTGTTTGAACATGCCTTCGATCTTGTCGAAGTGGTTGGCTTCTGGGCCGAAGTGGCTGAATGTATTGTGGCCTGCCTTGGCTGCTTCAGCAGCGGCAGCGCGGAACGCCATACGGTCCAAGCTGTGCAAGCTGTCACCTTCAACGACAGCCGCTTTGATGCTTTCGCGGCGGAAGATGTTTTCGAATGCGCGTTTGACGGTTGTCGTACCTGCGCCAGATGAACCAGTAACAGCAATAACGGGGTGTTTAACGGACATGATCTAACTCTCCTGAACGATTATTGAATAATGATTATTAAAATTTTGAGGCGCGATTCTAACCCAGTTTAACCGCCTAACGCGAGACGATGGGATTTTCTGCACCTAGATTACCCTTGAGTTGTTGAGCAAACTGCTGCGCTTCTGCTCGATTCGCCAGCTGCACGATGCGTAAGGAATAAACCCAGCCCCCGTCTTTTTCCACAGGCAGCAAGCGCACGTCATATCCCGCGCTACGCCATTGATCATAGGCAGACAAGGCGCTGGCTTGATCGGGCGCGATGAGCAACTCTACTTTCCAATTCCCACCTAGGCTGGCTGCGGGTTGATTAATGTCTGTTTCCTGCGCCCACTTTTTCAGTTGTTCGCTATCCACTGGGCCAACGGGCATAGGAGCGGCGCCTTTCGGCATTTTATAAAACGACAAGGGCTGGTCCATCACAAAGGGCACATTGTCCGCACCCGCTACGTCGATTTTGCCTTCAATCAAACACACCACGCCCATCTCATCGCCGTCCTTGCCCCACACATCCGTGCCGCGAATGCCGATGGTAGCGCCCGCCACTTTAACGGCAACTTCACGCGCACGTAGCTTCTCCAACTTTCCTGTGGTGAAACGAAACGCGCCTTTTGCCACCTCCAGCGCGGCGCTAAAAATAGAGTCTTCTGCGCGCTGTTGTGACAGATTGTTGAGCGTCAACGCAGCACTCTCACCCAACTTCACCGTGCTGCCGTCTGCTGTCTGCACATAAACCCGCGCCTGCTTACCCGTGCTAATTTTGTCGCCATTTTGCAATTCAAGTCCCACGCGCAAAGGGCGCGTACTCTCCCCACGGTGCAGCCAAGCGGGCATCTGCACCGCACTCACCACCGCATCAGCCTCGGCGTGTGCGGGCAAGGCCAATACCAACAAAAGAAATGCGAGTGTCTTGCTCATGTCCTGCTCCTCTTCAAAATGCGCGAGGGCACATGTTGCCGCTATAATGCCGAATCCGCAAATTTCGCATCAGATTGACCACAAAATGCAATCCACCTATTCCCCCAAAGACATCGAAGCCACCGCCCAACAACAATGGGAAGCTACACAAGCTTTCGTCGCCAAAGAAAACAGCGACAAGCCAAAATACTATTGCCTGTCGATGTTCCCCTACCCTTCCGGCAAGTTGCACATGGGCCATGTGCGTAACTACACCATCGGCGACGTATTGAGCCGTTACCACCACATGAAGGATTTCAACGTGATGCAGCCGATGGGCTGGGACGCGTTCGGTCTGCCTGCCGAGAACGCCGCGATGGCGAACAACGTACCGCCCGCCGCATGGACGTATTCCAACATCGAGTACATGAAGCAACAGTTGAAGGCACTAGGCTTGGGTGTTGATTGGACGCGCGAGGTGAAGACCTGCACGCCCGAATATTACCGTTGGGAGCAATGGCTGTTCACCAAGTTGTTCAAAAAGGGCGTGATCTATAAGAAGACCTCGACCGTCAACTGGGACCCAGTGGACAACACCGTGCTGGCGAACGAGCAGGTCATCGACGGACGCGGCTGGCGTTCTGGCGCGTTGGTGGAGAAGCGCGAGATACCGATGTATTTCTTCCGCATCACCCAATACGCCGAAGAATTGCTGCAAGACCTCGACACCTTGACGGGCTGGCCTGAGCAGGTGAAGACCATGCAAGCCAACTGGATCGGCAAGAGCTATGGCGTGCGCTTCGCGTTTGAAGTCCTCGCCGAAGGCGAGACCACGCCTCCCTCTCCCACCGGGGGAGGGACTGAGGGTGGGGGAGCACTCTCAAAAAGCACCCTCACGCCCAGCCCCTCTCCCAAGGGGCGAGGGGAGCTACTGTGGGTCTATACCACCCGCGCCGACACCATCATGGGCGTGACTTTCGTCGCTGTCGCGGCCGAGCATCCGCTGGCGACACGTGCCGCACAAGGTAATGCCAAGCTGGCCGAGTTCATCGAAGAATGCAAACGCGGCGGCGTGGCCGAAGCCGACATCGCCACCATGGAAAAGAAGGGCATGGACACCGGCATCAAAGTCACCCATCCCCTCACTGGCGAACAAGTGCCGGTGTGGGTCGGCAACTATGTGCTGATGGGCTACGGCGAAGGTGCAGTGATGGCAGTGCCCGCGCACGACGAACGCGATTTTGGTTTTGCGAAAAAATACGCCTTGCCCATCAAGCAATCCATCTCAGTCAAAGGCCAAGCATTCAGTGATGCCGCTTGGCAAGAGTGGTACGGCGACAAAGAGAACGGCGTGTGCGTTAACTCGGGCAAATATGATGGCTTGGACTACAACCAAGCGGTGGACGCCATCTCTGCTGACCTAAACACCAAAGGCTTGGGCGAGAAGAAGACGCAGTTCCGCTTGCGCGATTGGGGCATCTCGCGTCAACGTTACTGGGGTTGCCCTATCCCCATCATCCACTGCCCAAGTTGTGGCGATGTACCTGTGCCGGATGAGCAACTACCCGTAGTGCTGCCGGAAAACGTAGTGCCGGACGGCGCAGGTTCGCCACTGGCCAAGATGCCCGAGTTCTACGAATGCACCTGCCCCACTTGCGGCGGCAAAGCGCGCCGCGAGACAGACACCATGGATACTTTCGTCGAATCGTCTTGGTACTACGCACGTTACGCCAGCCCGCAATGCGACACCGGCATGGTGGACAAAGCTGCCGCACAAAAATGGCTGCCCGTCGATCAATACATCGGCGGTATCGAACACGCCATCTTGCATCTGCTGTACGCGCGCTTCTTCCACAAGCTGATGCGCGACGAAGGTCTGGTGCAAGGCAATGAGCCGTTCGTGAACTTGCTCACCCAAGGCATGGTGGTCGCACCCACGTTCTACCGCGATCTGGAAGGTGGCAAGAAGCTGTGGATCAATCCTGCGGACGTGGATGTAGAGGTCGATGCCAAAGCACGCCCACTGGGTGCGAAGCTGAAGAGCGACGGATTGCCTGTCGTCATTGGTGGCACGGAAAAGATGTCGAAGTCCAAGAACAACGGCGTCGACCCGCAGGCGATCATTGACGCTTACGGTGCGGACACGGCTCGCTTGTTCATGATGTTCGCTGCACCGCCTGACCAACAGCTGGAGTGGTCGGATGCGGGCGTGGAAGGTTCTTTCAGATTCTTGAAGCGCGTGTGGACTTTTGCTGCTGCAAAAAAACAAACTATGACTTTTGTGACAAATCAAAACGCTTCTTTGAACATTTCTTTTAAAAACGCCCCAAAGGTAATACAGGACACTCGTCGAGAAATACATCTGACATTGAAGCAAGCGAGCTATGACATGTCGAGACATCAGTTTAATACTGTCGTTTCTGGCGCAATGAAAATGCTTAATACGCTAGAACGCACTCCTGTGTCTGGCGAAGCTGGCACTGATGGTATTGGGTTTTTGAACTATCAGGCCGAACTACTAAAAGAAGGTTTTTCCATCCTGTTGTGCATACTCTCCCCCATCACGCCTCACATTTCCCAGACCCTATGGAAAGACCTAGGCTACGGTGACAACATCCTCGTCGCCCCTTGGCCTGAAGTTGATGAAGCCGCTTTGGTACAAGACGAGATCGAACTGATGATCCAAGTGAACGGCAAGCTGCGCGGCAGTATGCGCATCTCAAAAGATGCTGATAAGGCGAGCATCGAGCAGATGGCATTGGCGCATGAGGCAGTACAGAAGCAACTCGCAGGGGCAGCGGCGGCGAAGGTCATCGTCGTGCCTGGGCGTTTAGTTAACGTGGTGATGTGATGATGAACATAACGCGCGGACTTTTGCTGTTCACACTCTTTGCCTTGAGTGCTTGCGGCTACCATCTGCGCGGCAGCCAAGCCAGCGATGTCACCTTCGCGTTCAAGTCGCTTCATCTGCGCGCCTCGGGTGAAACGCCTTTCGTAAGTAGTCTGCGCGAGGGTTTAATTACCAACAAAATCGCGCTCACCCCCACGCCGAGTGATGCAGAGTTGGTATTGGAAGTGCTATCGGAGCAAAGCAACAAAACCATCTTGTCGCTCTCTAGCGCGGGTCGTGTGAAAGAGTATCAACTGAACTATCGCGTGGCCTTACGTGCTTACGATAATCAGCAGCGTGATTGGTTGCCTGCGGATGAGGTGGTGATGTCGCGCATTTTGGCTTATGACGACGCGCAGATTTTGGCAAAAGAGCAGGAAGAGGCGATGCTTTATAAAGACATGCGCGCGGATGCTGTGGCGCAAACGTTGCGCCGTTTAAGTCGCGCCAAGCCACAATTGTGATGCCATGAAAATTTCCAGCGAAGACCTGCCGCGCCATTTGAGTAAGGGGTTGGGCACGCTGTACGTCATCCACGGTGAAGCGCTGTTGCTCGCCATCGAAGCAGCGGATGCCATCCGCACGGCAGCACGTGAAGCGGGTTATAGCGAACGCGAAACCTTCATCGCGGAGCAGTATTTCAAATGGGGCGAGTTACGCAACAGCGCGCAGAGCCTGTCTTTATTCTCGTCGCGCAAAATCATTGATTTACGCATTCCCTCGGGCAAGCCCGGCGTGGAGGGCGCACAAGCGTTGCAAGACCATTGTGAAAATCTCCCCCCCGACACACTCACGCTCATCTCACTTCCCAAGCTAGAAAATACCGCATTCAAAAGCAAATGGTTCACTACATTGGAACAACATGGCACCGTGATTAGTGCTGATGAAGTTTCTTTGAGCGCCTTGCCTGCTTGGATTGCAGCGCGTCTCAAGCGCCAAGCTCAATCCGCCGATGCCGATACGCTAGCCTTCTTGGCGCAAAAAGTAGAAGGCAATCTACTCGCTGCTTTTCAAGAAATTCAAAAATTAGCCCTGCTGTTTCCCGCTGGCCCGCTCACGTTTGAACAGGTGAAAAATTCGGTAATGGATGTGGCGCGTTACGACATTACCAAACTATCCGAGGCCATGCTGACGGGGGACGCGGCACGTTATGTGCACGTACTCGATGGGCTACGCGCCGAAGGCACGGCAACAGTGTTGATTTTGTGGACGTTAGCAGAAGACATTCGCGCATTGGCCAAGGTGTCGCGCGCACTGCAACACAGCGGCAATATGGGTGGTGCATTACGTGAAGCGCGCGTATGGGGAGACAAACAAAAACTCATTGAGCGCGCAGTGCGTCGCTTCAGCCCTGCTTTTGCCGAACGCGCGTTGCGCCAAGCAGGACAAATAGACAAGCTCATCAAAGGCCTGCGCGACGGCGATGTGTGGGATGAGCTGCTACAACTAGGCGTGCGTTGCGCGCGGGTAGGCGCACGATGAATTCGGCATTGTTGGTGATTACGCATGTCCCCGATTACGCGTCGGCCGAAAGCATTGCGCAGCAACTTATTCAAGCGCAACTGGCGGCCTGTGTGAATGTGCAGGCAGAGTGCGGCTCTATTTACCGCTGGCAAGGCAAGTTGGAAAATGTGCGTGAAGTTGCCCTGCATATTAAAACCACGCGCGCCGCCTATCCCGCATTAGAGGCTACCTTGCGTAAGTTGCATCCTTACGATTTACCTGAAATTATTGCCTTACCCATCACGCAAGGCTTGCCCGATTATTTGAACTGGGTTGCCGCTGAAACGAGGATTTATCCATGATGCGTCGCCTAATTATTGTATTGCTGCTCTGCCTCGCACCCTTGGCACATGCTGATTTACTGTCCTTTGGCAGCAAAAAACCGAGCTTCCTACCCGCAGATCAGGCGTTTTCACTCGACGTGCGCGCAGTCGGACAAAGCACCTTGCTCGCCAGCTTTCGCATTACGCCCGGCTACTATCTTTACCAAAGCAAAATTAGCTTCAGCGTGAACGATGGCACAGGCAAAATCGCACAATTGGTGTTGCCCGCAGGAGAAAGTAAAGATGACCCTAACTTCGGCACGATTGAGGTCTATCACCAGTCCTTTCAGGCAGAAATTAATTTGGAAAATGCCAACATCGCCCAGCCGCTCGTGCTGAATGCCAGTTACCAAGGATGTAGCGATCAAGGCTTGTGCTATCCCCCTATCGAAAAAAAGTTCACGCTCACTTTAGCGCCCACCGTGACTGCTCCTGCACCAGTTCAACCCGTTGCATCTACTCCACAGCCCATTCCCAGCAACGACAACACGCAAATCGCCACGCTCTTCAAAAGTGGCAATTTCTGGCTCATCGTGTCCTTCTTTTTTGGGGCGGGATTGCTGCTGTCACTCACCCCCTGCGTGTTTCCGATGATTCCCATCCTGTCTGGCATCATCGTTGGTCGCGGCCATAAAATTACCCATGCGCACGCCTTTATCTTGTCTTTGGCCTATGTATTGGGCATGGCCATCACCTATGCCATCGCGGGCATCGCAGCGGGCTACTCGGGTAATCTCATCTCCAATGCGTTGCAAACACCGTGGGTGCTCGGCAGCTTTGCAGCACTGTTCGTGGTGTTGTCGCTCTCCATGTTCGGCGTTTATGAATTGCAATTACCTTCGGCATTGCAAAGCAAATTATCCGACACCAGCAACAAACTACATGGCGGACACCTAACCGGCGTGTTTGGCATGGGAGCACTTTCGGCCATCATCATGGGGCCGTGCGTGGCTGCTCCGTTGGCCGGCGCGCTGCTCTATATAAGCCAGACGCACGATGCCGTACTAGGCGGAACTGCACTGTTTGTAATGGCGCTAGGAATGGGCGTGCCACTACTCATCATCGGCACCTCCGCTGGTACTTTGCTACCCAAAGCAGGCGCGTGGATGGAATCCGTCAAACGTTTCTTTGGCGTGATGATGCTGGCAATGGCGATTTGGATTGTTTCCCCCGTGGTTCCCGTGGCAGCACAAATGTTGTTGTGGGCCGCCCTGTTAATTTTTATCGGGGTTTATCTACATGCACTCGATGCGCTCACGCCAACCGCACGTGGCTGGCAAAAGCTCAACAAGGCGATTGGCATCATGGCGTTGCTGCTGGGTGCGGCTTATCTCATCGGCGGCTTGTCGGGTGCGCGCGACATCCTGCGCCCATTGGGTAATTTAGGGCGCACCCCTGCTGAAGTCTCTCGTACATTGCACTTTGAGCGCATCAAAAATAATGCCGAGTTAGACGCGCGCATCGCACAAGCCAAAGGCAAAACGGTGATGCTCGATTTCTACGCTGACTGGTGTGTATCCTGCAAAGAGATGGAGCGCTTCACCTTTAGTGATGCTGGCGTGCAAGCCAAATTGCAGGACGCCCTTCTGCTGCAAGCCGATGTCACCGCGAATAATGCGGACGACAAAGCACTGCTACAACGCTTTCAACTTTTTGGGCCGCCTGCCATCCTATTCTTTGACTCACAAGGCGATGAACTAGGCAACTTCCGCGTGATTGGTTATCAAGAAGCCAAGCAATTCGAGGAGTCCCTCACTCATGCGGGGCTATGAGCCTGATTTAACACAACTTCCCTGAACGGGTAGACAAGCTCACTCATTTTCGGCAAACTGCATTCATGCAAAACATCTTAATTGTGCACGGACCCAACTTAAATCTGCTCGGCACGCGCGAGCCAGACGTGTATGGCCGCGTCACGTTAGATGAAATTAACGCCAAGTTATCAGCACAAGCCTTGGCAAAGGGCGCAAAGCTAGCCTATTTTCAAAGCAATACCGAAGGCGCTTTAGTAGACCGTATCCAACAGGCTAGAACTGACGGGATTGATTTCATTATCATCAACCCCGCCGCGTTCACCCACACCAGCGTGGCAATACGCGATGCACTGTCCGCCGTTGCGATTCCTTTTGTGGAAGTACATCTATCTAATGTGTTTGCCCGCGAAGCTTTTCGCAAAGAGTCTTATTTCTCCGACATCGCTGTCGGAGTCATCAGTGGTTTGGGCGCAACAGGCTATGAGCTTGCCCTGCAATTTGCACTACAACATTCAGTGAGGAGATAAAAATGGATCTACGCAAACTTAAAACGCTAATCGAATTGGTTGAAAGCTCGGGCATCGCCGAGCTGGAATTGACCGAAGGTGAAGAGCATGTGCGCATTTCACGCATGAGCTCGGTTGTCGCTCCAATGCAGCAACATCATTACAGCGCAGCACCGATGGCCGCCGCCCCAGTTGCCGCAGCGCCCGCCGTGGCCGCCGCACCTGCTGCCCCCGCTGCACCAGAAGGCCATGTCGTTAAATCACCCATGGTAGGTAGCTTCTACCGCGCAGCTTCACCTGGCGCAAAAGCCTTCGCAGACGTTGGTCAAAGTGTCAATGTAGGCGACACCATCTGCATCATCGAAGCGATGAAGCTGTTGAATGAAATTGAAGCGGACAAGGCGGGCGTCATTAAAGCCATCCTCGTAGAAAATGGCCAAGCAGTTGAATTCGGCCAACCGTTGTTCATTATCGGGTAATGCGCCATGGCCGTCTTTGAACGCAAACCCAAACTTCCCCCCGCACCGGAAAAACCCGTCATGTTTGAAAAAATTCTTATCGCCAATCGCGGCGAAATCGCCTTGCGTATTCAACGCGCTTGCCGCGAAATGGGAATTAAAACGGTGGCTGTTCACTCGGAAGCGGACGCCGATGCTAAATATGTGAAATTGGCCGACGAGTCGGTTTGTATTGGGCCCGCCGCCTCTAGCCAAAGTTATTTACACGTGCCCGCCATTATCAGCGCGGCCGAAGTAACCGATGCACAAGCCATTCATCCAGGCTATGGATTTTTATCTGAAAACGCTGACTTCTCTGAACGTTGCGAGAAATCAGGCTTCGTTTTCATCGGTCCGCGTGCCGAAACCATCCGCTTGATGGGCGACAAAGTGTCCGCCAAGAGTGCGATGAAAAAAGCCGGCGTGCCGTGTGTGCCAGGTGTTGAAGGTGCTTTGCCAGATGATCCCGCAGAAATTATGCGCATTGCCAAATTCATCGGCTACCCCGTCATCATCAAAGCCTCCGGCGGCGGCGGCGGCCGCGGTATGCGCGTGGTGCATACCGAAGCTGCATTACTCAACGCAGTGACCATGACCAGAACCGAGGCGCAAGCAGCGTTCAACAATCCCATGGTCTACATGGAGAAGTTCCTCGAAAACCCACGTCATATCGAAATTCAGATTTTGGCCGACCAACATGGCAATGCGGTGTATTTGGGCGAGCGTGATTGCTCGATGCAACGTCGTCACCAAAAAATTCTGGAAGAAGCGCCTGCGCCCCACCTCAATTCAAAATTGCGCGACAAAATCGGTGAGCGCTGCGCCGAAGCGTGCCGCAAGATTGGTTATCGCGGTGCCGGTACATTTGAATTCTTATACGAAAATGATGAGTTTTATTTCATCGAAATGAATACGCGCGTACAGGTAGAACATCCCGTATCCGAAATGATTACGGGCATCGACATCGTGCAGCAGCAAATTCGTATTGCGGCGGGCGAAAAACTACCCTTCCGTCAAAAAGACATCGAGTTCCGTGGACACGCCATTGAGTGTCGCATCAACGCCGAGCATCCTTACACCTTCGTGCCGTCGCCAGGTCGCATTACCACTTGGCACGTTCCAGGCGGCCCTGGCATCCGTGTTGATTCTCACGTGTATGCGAATTACTTTATCCCGCCGCACTACGACTCCATGATTGGCAAGCTCATCGCTTACGGCGACACACGCGACCAAGCGATCGCTCGTATGCGTACTGCCCTGTCCGAAATGGCCGTGGAAGGCATCAACACCAACATTCCATTGCATCAGGAATTGATGAACGATGCCGCATTCGTACAAGGTGGCACCAGCATCCATTACTTGGAACATAAGCTGGCAGAGCGTAGCAAAGGTAAGTAATGGCGTGGCTTAATCTATCAGTGCGCGCCGAGGCGAATTATGCCGAGGCGTTAAGTGAGGCACTGCTGGAACGAGGTGCGCTTTCTGTAGACATGTTGGATGCCGATGCGGATACGCCCGACGAGCAAGCTATTTTTGGCGAGCCGGGCGAGCCCACTGCCGCTGTGTGGCAACACAACTTGGTGAATGCATTGTTTGAAAGTGATGTCGCCGTTGCGAACATTTTTCAAGACAGTTGCAGAGCCCTCGGTATCCATCCCCTCCCCAAACATCACATCGAAACGTTGGAAGAAAGTGATTGGGTGCGCCTTACGCAAGCTCAATTCGACCCCATTGGCATCAGCGACCGCCTATGGATTGTGCCGACTTGGCACACCCCAACCGACGCGTCAGCCATCAACATCGTACTTGACCCTGGTCTCGCATTTGGCACTGGCAGTCATCCCACCACGCGCTTATGTCTGCGCTGGCTAGATGCCTACATCAAAGGTGGCGAATCGGTACTGGATTACGGCTGCGGCTCGGGCATTCTAGCCATCGCGGCGATGAAATTGGGCGCCGGTAGCGCCATCGGTGTAGATGTGGATGCGCAGGCTGTGCAAGCTAGTCGCGACAATGCAATTGCCAATCAGGTTGAAGCTGAATTTTATTTGCCCGAAGGAATTGCGCTGCGAACTTATGCCGTGGTCGTTGCCAACATCCTTACCAACCCTTTACGCGCATTAGCTCCGCTGCTGGCAGCGGCAACGCAAACAGGCGGCTGTATCGTGCTGTCTGGCATCCTCGCCGAACAGTCGGATGAAATAATGCATATCTATGGACAATGGTTCAACTTCCATCCTGCCGTAATTGAAGACGGCTGGTGTTGTTTATCTGGCATAAAAAAATGAGTGCCATCACCCAGTGTCCGCACTGCGACACGCGATTCAAAGTATCGGATACGCAACTCGAAGCACATGCCGGCATGGTGCGTTGCGGGCGTTGCCAACAAGTTTTCAATGCCCTAGAACACTTGCAGGACAATGAGCCTAGCCCGCAGTTACAACTGGACATCGAATCCGATGCCGTTAGCCCAAGCACTATTTCCCCTAGCGACCTGTCGCCCACCTTCGACTCGTCACAGTTAGACATTGAACATTTCATGGGCACATCTGAACTTGCCCCTACCACGCTAGATGTGCCCATGAATGAGCCATCGCTCATCGCCGTGGACATAGAAAAGAATGGCTTGCATGCGATTGAGCCTCTACCCACAAGCGATAACCCACAGCCAATTACTGAAACCGCTGTAACAGATTCGGCTCCCGCAACGGATGCACCCCTTACCTTGGCGCAACAAGTTCAGTTTCTAGAAGACGCACCTGCAGCACTTGCTGCCGCCACGAATTCGCCTAACCGTGGCTTGCATATTTTAGTGAGTATGCTGTTGTTACTCACCTTGCTGTTGCAAGTGCTTTATTTTTTTCGCGTTGAGATTGCTGCGCGCTTGCCTGGGCTCAAGCCGCTCATGGTGCAAGCTTGTCACACTGTAGGTTGCGTGATAGCGCTGCCACAGGTCATCGAGTTAGTGACCATAGATTCATCCGAACTCAAAACCGAGGCAGAACAAGTCAATGTCATCACGCTCAATGCCTTGTTGCGCAACCACGCGACGTATTCCCAAGCCTACCCCAGCTTGGAACTCACCTTGACCGATACGCAAGATAAAGCGCTCGCGCGGCGCATCTTCCATCCCGTTGATTACTTAAAGGCGGGCAACTCCTCCCAAAACGGCCTTGCTGCCAACCGCGAGCTCGACATCGCCTTACCTATAGATGCGTCCGAACTCAAACCCTCTGGCTATCGTTTGTTTCTGTTTTACCCGCAGTAATTTCCTCACGTTATTACCCATTACGAAAGCGCATATGACGACTCTCAAGGTGACTCCCCTCAACTCCGCACACCGTGCGATGGGCGCAAAGATGGTGGATTTCGGCGGCTGGGACATGCCGGTGAATTACGGCTCACAGATTGATGAACATCATCAAGTACGCAATGACTGCGGCATGTTCGACGTATGCCACATGCGCGTGGTCGATGCTAAGGGCGACGGCGTACGTGCTTTCCTGCGCTATCTGCTCGCCAATAATGCAGACAAATTGCACATGCCGGGCAGAGCGCTTTACTCCGCCATGTTGCGACCCGATGGACATGTGATCGACGACCTCATCATCTACTTCATGACGGAACAGTGGTTCCGCATCGTGGTGAACGCGGGCACTGCCGACAAAGACATCGCGTGGATGAAAGAACAAGCTGCGAAAGTCGCCCCACAACTAACCATCACTTCACGTGACGACCTCGCAATGGTCGCTATCCAAGGCCCGAATGCTCGCGCCAAAGTTTGGCAAGTGTTGCCGCAGACACAAGCATCAACTGAAGGACTGAAGAATTTCCAAGCCGCCGATTGCGGCGAGTATTACGTGGCACGCACAGGCTACACCGGCGAAGACGGTTTCGAAGTGATGTTGCCGAAAGAGAATGTCGAAGCATTCTGGTACGCACTGAACAAAGTGGGCGTCAAACCCATCGGCCTCGGCGCACGCGACACCTTGCGTCTGGAAGCAGGTATGAATCTATATGGACAAGACATGGACGAGAGCGTCGGCCCTTTGGAGTCCGGCCTAGCTTGGACGGTCGATCTGCAAAGCGAACGCGACTTCATCGGCAAAGCCGCCCTGCTGGCCAACCCTCCCAGCAGCAAACTCGTTGGCTTGGTGTTGCTAGATCGCGGCGTGCTGCGCGGACACCAAAAAGTGAAGTCTCCGCATGGCGAAGGTGAGATCACCAGCGGCAGCTTCTCGCCGACGCTGGAGAAATCCATCGCCCTTGCTCGCGTACCGAAGGGCGTCGCTATCGGCGACACGGTACAAGTAGAGATCCGTGACAAGTTGTTGAACGCATCAGTAGTGAAGTATCCATTCGCCCGCAACGGCAAAGGTTTGATTTAATCTTTTTGAGGACATGACCATGAGCAATCCAAGCAACCTGAAATACACAGCCTCCCACGAGTGGGTCAAGACTGAAGCTGACGGCACCGTCACCATCGGCATCACCCAACATGCACAAGAGTTGTTGGGTGACATGGTGTTCGTTGAAGCGCCATCCGTCGGCCGTAAGTTAAAAGCCAAGGAAGAGTGCGCCGTCGTTGAATCCGTAAAGGCTGCTGCGGATGTTTACGCTCCTGTCTCTGGCGAAGTCATCGCAGCGAATGGCGACCTAGACGGC
>JABFSI010000027.1 GCA_013140695.1 Sideroxydans sp.
GGGTTATGGTGGGGGAACCCGCTTTCAACGAAGCGCTACTCCGTAAAAAATCTACCACCTCCTGCGCTAACGCCTCCGCCTCCAACATGCGTCCCCAGCCTTCTTCACCACACGCCTGCACGCCCCTCGCAGGGCCCAGCAAGGTCACGCGATCTGCTAGCAAACGTTGCACGTTGCGTTGCGTTGCCGCGTTAGACCACATCTGTTTATTCATCGCTGGCGCAACCAGCAAGGGGCAGTCACGTGCCAAACATAACGTAGAAAGTAAGTCGTCCGCCAAACCTGTCGCTAACTTCGCCATGAAATCCGCCGTGGCTGGTGCAATTACAATCGCATCCGCCGCACGGCTCGCGTGAATGTGCGACATCCCCTTATCGTCTTGCCATTGATCAATCAGCACAGGGTGTCCGGTGAGTGCCTGCATTGTCGCGGGCGTGATGAAATGCGTTGCCGCTTCCGTCATCGCCACTTGAACCTCAATGCCTTGCTTCACCAGCAGACGCGCCAACTCCGCCGCCTTATAAGCCGCGATACCGCCCGTAATGCCGAGCACAATGCGTTTTGATTTAGCTTGTTCCATAGTGGCGCGCATCTTAACAAGAAAGCGGCTTGGGTGGCGCAGTGGGCTAGCTGTTGTTGCGGCCTAAAACGAGTTGAACCCCGCGCCATAGTTTAGGCAGCAGCCAGATTAAAAGCGCGATGAACACGACGATGAATAGGAGGAATACAGCGGGGTGGGCAAAGGTAAGCCAGAGTCCGGTGGCGACGAGTCCTTCTTCGGCGAAGGAGGCGGTCCAGTTACTGACGGGTTCGGGGGAGGTGTTGATGAGGGCGCGGCTACCGGATTTGGCGAGGTGGGTGCCGCCTGCGAGTGTGCCGCCGAGGAGGGCGATGACGGTGACAATCAGCGGGTCGCTGCTGTCAATGGCGCCTATGGCGAGGAGTGCGCCAGCAGGGATGCGGATGAAGGTGTGGATACTGTCCCATGCGCTGTCCACCAGGGGAATTTTGTCGGCCATAAATTCGATGATGAGCAGCACACCAGACAGCGCAATGAGGTAGGGGTGAGACAGGATGTCGAGTGAGGCGGGCAGATGCAGGTAGCCATATTGGGCGAGTAGGCCGACGCTGAATACCGTGGCGTACAGGCGCAGTCCGCTGGCCCAACCTAAACCGGCGGCAAGTGCGATGCTGGAGAGTGTGTCCATTAAAATTCCCCCATTGAATTTAGAAAAAAATTGAGCGGCAGATTTTCGCAAGCTCGCACCATGAATGTGGGAGGCCGATTCATCGTGCGATTATTTTTATTAAAGAGCCATCGCCCGATGAATCGGCCTCCCACACCCCCCAGTTACGCGTGCAGTGCCCCTCACCAATCTGCGCAAAGCTAACGTTATGTAGGGTGGACAGTACAGCGTGCCCACTCCGCTGGCTTACGCTAGGCTATGAGGAGATTGAGGGCTAGCGCTGGCAGTGTGGGCAATAAAAGCTGGAGCGTTGTCCTTGTGTGAGGTGTTGGATGGGTGTGCCGCATTGTTTGCACGCTTGTCCTGTTCTGCCGTAGACAAAATAGTGTTGTTGAAAATAGCCGCTTGAGCCGTCGCTGTGAATGAAGTCGCGTAGGCTGCTGCCGCCTTTTTCAATGGCTTCACGCAACACCTCCTGAATCGTTCTCACCAAGGTTTCGCTACGCGCTTTGCTTAATTTATTTGCATGCAGTTGCGGTTTGATGCCGGCGCGAAACAGCGCTTCATTGGCGTAGATGTTGCCAACCCCCACCACCACGGCGCTATCCATGAGGGCGAGTTTGATCGCGATGCTGCGCGTGCGCGTGGCTTGATACAGCAGGCGCGCATCGAAATCCGTGGAGAGTGGCTCGGGCCCTAAATGGGCTAACAAAGGATGTTGCAATACTTCGCCCGTGTGCCATAACACGGCACCAAAACGTCGTGGATCGCGCAGGCGCATTAACTTGCCTGTCGCGAGTAGCAGGTCGAAATGGTCGTGTTTTTCAGGGGGCGTGTCCTGCGCCAAAATGCGCAAGCTACCGCTCATGCCTAGATGCAAGATGAGTGTGCCGTGATCGAAAGTGATGAGCAGATATTTGGCGCGACGTTGCAAGCCGCGCACCGTGTGTCCGCGTAACAGGGTGGCTAGATTGCTGGGAATAGGCCAACGCAGGCTGGCATTGCGCACAACGACATTGCTCACCGATTGGCCTTGCAGATGGGGTGCGATGCCGCGCAACGTGGTTTCGACTTCGGGGAGTTCAGGCATTTAGCGTCTGCGCCACCACAACCAGCCACCTATTGCGATGAGTAGCAGCGGTAGTGCAAATAACAGTCCTACGCTTAACACGATGAGTTGCGTGCGGCTAAAGGTGAGGGTGGCATCTTGGGTAGCACGCGGGACGAGGGTGATGAGGCGTTCTTCGCCAGACAGCCAGTTCACCATGTTCATGCCTAAATCCAAGTTGCCGCCGTTGCCCGAGTACGCGTTGGAGAGGAATGATCCACTGCCCACCACCACGATGCGTTGTTCGCGTTCATTTACATTGCGTTGCAGCGCCAGCGCTAAATTCACTGGGCCGGGCACATCGGCGTATTTATCAAATTTGGCGTTATGGCGCGTGCTCACCCAGCCGTTCATTGCGCCTTCGACCAAGATATGACGTTGCCATGCGCTGTCCTCTTCCAAGCCCAATGCGCGCGCATAGGGGAACACCGTGATGAGGTCGAAATTCTGGGTGATGGCATGCGGTGCATAGCCTGTGCCCAGCGTCCAATCACTGGGGGCGTTCATGTCTTGCGCGGCGGGGTCAAATACGATGCCGGGAGAGAGCGCCAGTCCTAGCTGTTCAGCCACGGGCTCTAGTCCACGCAGCGGTTCGGCATCCAACAACCACAACACATTGCCACCGCGTTCGAGGTAACGCAGCAGCTTGGTGGTTTCGCCGGGAAATAATTTGCTCTGCGGTTGGGTGATGACCAGCACGCCCAGATTATCTGGCACGTCTTGCGCGATGGTGAGGTTGAGCGGGGCGATGCGATAACCGTTTTGCGTCAGTCGTTGGCCGAATTCGCCGAGGTCGTGATTGGCTGCGCCATCCAACTTACGCTCACCATGCCCATTCACGTACATGAGGAGTTGCTGTTTGCCGTGCGCTAAACGCAGCAACGCGCTGGTGAGCGTTTGTTCGTTAAGTGTGGTGAGGTGCTCTTTGCGCCCCGCATATTCCACCACCATCTCACCATTGCCGCGAATGCCAGAATGACGCGTGGCTTCAGGCTCTTTCACAGGGTCAACAAAAACGAGGCGCAGTTCAGGTTTGTAGCGTTGGTAGAGCGCCACAAATTCACGCACCCATTTGCGCACATCGCCCATTTGCGCATCTTGCTCGGCGATATAAACGGTGAGCGTGAGCGGCTCATCAAGTTGGTGCAACACATCCACGCTGCCCTGTTCTAGGCTGTTCAAGGCGTTTTGCGTAGTGTCCCATTGCGCGGGATAGCGGGCCGCGAGTTGATAGATACCCAATAGCGCGGCAATCAAGATAAGCAGCATGAGCAGCTGTTTAGCCATGGGTTTAATCATCGCGCACCTCCGCGCTCACGGCGAATGTGGTAGAGGGTGAGACCGAGAAAAGCGCCAATAAATAAGCCAAAATAAACCAAGTCGCTACTGTTGATGAGGCCGCTATTCAAGGCTTGGAAATGTACCGTGGGCGACAGCACACGCACCATGCCATTACTCATTTCCAGCATCCATAAGCCGAGCGAAACCGCGAGCGCGCCGAAGGCCGCCACGATGGGCTGCCGGGTGAGCGCAGAAAAATATAAGCCAAGCGCGGCGTAACTGGCGGCGAGCAACCACACCCCAAGCACGTTGCTTGCAATCAACCCGACATCCACATGTGTGCCGAGTGCAATGGCGCACATCATCAGGCCGCAGGCAACGATGATGAGTGAGAGTAGCGCCAACAATCCCAAAAATTTCCCCAGCACAATGTGCAGGGAAGAAATGGGCGCGGTGGATAGCAAAATCCACGTTTGATTGCGCCGTTCTTCCGCAATTAGGCGCATGGTGAACAGTGGAATCAACATCATCAGCACGATGGACAACACATTCGCCAGCGGGGCGGCAATCGAGATGGTGGCGCCTGGCGCGTTGCCAGATTGCGCCAACTGCGCTTGCACCAGTAGATAGTCATCCAAGCGTGCGAGGAAAAACCAAGCGAAGATAAATTGCAGCAGCGCCAACATCCACCACGTGGAAGGCGCGGCGAACAAGCAGCGAAATTCTTTACGGGCGAGGAGGCGAATCATGGTGCGACTCCTTCGGCTTGCATGGTGGTCAGGCGGATGAAGCTCGATTCAATGTCGTTGTGGCGATGCATCTCGGCAAGGGTGTCGTTAAAAATCACTTTGCCGTTTTGCAAAATCAATGCGCGGTCGCACAGGCTCTCCACTTCGTTCAATAAGTGAGTGGATAAAATCACGCTACTGCTATTGCCCAATTCACGGATGAGGTTGCGTATGTCACGAATTTGCGTGGGGTCGAGGCCTACGGTGGGCTCATCCAAAATAACCACCGCAGGTTGATGAATGATGGCCTGCGCGATGCCCACCCGCTGTTGGTAACCCTTGGAAAGCGTACCGATCAGCTTGTCGCCGACTTCGCTCAAGCCGCAACGTTGCTTGGCGAGCGCTAAAAAATCGGGCAATTGTGCGGCGCTCACGCGATGCAAGCGCGCGGCGAACACTAAAAAATTATCCACCGTCATGTCTCGGTACAGCGGTGGATGTTCGGGTAGAAAGCCCAAGCAAGCTTTGCCTAAATCGGCTTGGCGAGACAAATCAAAATCGCACACTTCAACGTGACCACTCGTGGGGAGTAATGCGCCCGCGAGCATTTGCAAGGTGGTGCTTTTGCCTGCCCCGTTGTGTCCTAGCAAGCCCAATACTTCGCCACGACGTAATTCCAGCGAAACATCCTCTATGACGCAACGCCGTCCACGAAACAGCGTGAGGTGTTGCGCAGAGAGGGTAAGGGGAGTGGACATGGAGGTCTGTTTAGGCAGTTTTGAATTGCGCTGAATATAACCTAATATGCGCGCTCGTTACAAAATGCCCACACGTTATGAACCGACTTTTTAGTTACCCTATTTTTCTTTCACTCACATTGCTCACCGCTTGCGCGCATGCCCCGCAAACGGTGGCAATTGCATCGCCAGTGCAAGTGGCGAGTGCCAGTGCCACTCCGTCGAGTGAGCCGTTAGAGCAGATAGTCGAGTCGCCTAAATTGGACTTGCCGAATGGGGTGTTGACCGACCGTTTGCTGTTTGCTTTTTTAGTGGGCGACCTTGCTGCGCAACGCGGCAATGCAGAGTTGGCTGCGCGTGCTTACCTCGACCTCGCCAAAACGACACGCGACCCCCGTGTGGCAAGGCGTGCCGCGCAACTGTCATACGAGGCGCATCAATATGAATCCTCGTTGGAAGCGTTTCAGCTGTGGCAAGAATTAGAGCCGACCTCACCGTTAGCCAAACAAATGTGGGTCGCATTATTGTTAAGCGGCGGCAAGTTAGAAGAGGCAAAGCCGCACGTGGCGGCCTTGTTAAAAGCCGAACCGAAACAGTTGGCGCGCAGTTTTATGGGTCTGCACACCGCGTTGGCCCCTGTACCGAATAAGGCCGAAGTGTTGGATTGGTTGATTGAAATGGCGCATCCCTATCCGCAAGTAGCTGAAGCGCATTGGGTTGTCGCGCAAGCAGCGCATGCCGCAGGCAAGTACGAGTTGGCGCGCGATGAAGCACATCAGGCGGCCACCTTAAACCCCGACTGGGACAATGCGGTGATGTTGGAATCGCAGTTACTACAAAAAACAGCCCCACAAGAAAGCGCCGCCTTGCTTAAACAATATCTGGCAACACATGCCGATAAACACGAAGTGCGATTGTTTTATGCGCGCCTGCTGTTAGACCAAAAACAATATGCGCCAGCGCGCGAAGAATTTGGTGCACTGCTTAAATTGCGCCCCGGCAATCCTGATTTAGCGTTTGCCATCGCCATGATTTCGCTGCAACTGGGGGAATTGGATCGAGCTGAAAATGAATTGCGCTTGGCTTTGGAAGGGGACGCCCAGCCTAAAGATGCGGACACACTGAATTACTACCTCGCACAATTAAAAGAAGCCAAAAAAGACGAGGCGAGCGCCTTGCAGTACTACACAAACATAAAGGGCGGCGAACATCTGTTTGCCGCGCAGCTACGACGCTCTTTCTTGCTCAACAAGGCGGGTAAGTTAAAGGAAGCACGTAGCGTGTTGCAAGCGGCAAAGGCTAACAATGACACCCAGCGCGTGCGCTTGATCATGGTGGAGTCGCAATACCTGAACGAGGCAAAGCTGTATGAAGAAGGCTTCAAGGTGCTGACACAGGGGCTCAAAAAACATCCCAATCAGCCCGAGCTAATTTATCAAAGCGCGCTCACGGCAGATAAACAAAACAAGCCCGAGGTGTTTGAAAAGCTGATGCGTCAGCTCATTAAGATCGAGCCCAATAATGCACACGCTTATAACGCGCTGGGCTACAGCTTGTTAGAGCGCAATGTGCGCTTGCCCGAAGCGATGAGCTTGGTTGAAAAAGCGTATCAGCTCGCACCTAAAGATGCGGCAATTACTGACAGCATGGGCTGGGGCTATTTCCGCTTGGGACAATTCGCCAAGAGCGTGGAATTTTTACAGCGCGCGTACACACAAGTGCAAGATGTAGAAATCGCCGCACATTTGGGTGAGGCTCTGTGGATGAATGGCGACAAGGCGGGCGCGCAAAAAATATGGGCGGAAAGCTTGCAGGCGAACCCCGGTCACGTGCTTTTGCAAGCCCTGATGAAGCGCTATCAGCCTTAAAGAAGGTCTGATTTTTTAGGTTTTGTCATTCCCGTGAAAGCGGAAACCCAGTTAAATAAAAGCGCTGGCTTCCCGCTTTCACCCGCAAGGGGTACGCCGTGGTTGCAAGGGGCTAAAGCTCCAATAACATAGGCAGCGCGGGAATGAACGAATAAATCACTGTTGTTAAGGTCTTGGGGAGAGTCATAAAAAATGCGCGCATTACTATTGCTGTTGGTTTTATTGACGGGCTGTGCAACGCAAAAACCGGTTGCAGTGCAACGCATGCCGCAAGCGGATACGCCCTTTACATTTAGCGGACGTATTGCACTCAAGCAAGGCTCTAGCCGCGATGGCACAGGCATTCGCTGGGCGCATGACGATGCGGATGAAATTTTATTGTTGGGCCCGCTGGGTTACACCGCCGCGCGTATTTATAGCGATGCGCACGGTGCGACCTTGGAAGATGCGTATGGCAAAAAGTATTCGGGTGCGGACGCGGAATCGTTGATGGAAAAAGCAGCGGGCTGGAGCTTGCCGCTAACGGGGTTGAGCTATTGGATTAAGGCAGTCCCCGCCCCACAAGGCGAGTCGGCGATTGAGCGCAACGCGGATGGCCAAATTAATTTGATAGAACAGCAAGGCTGGACATTACGTTATCTGCGCTTTAATTCTAAACAAGCGAATGCGCTGCCGTTGCAAATACTCATGTTGCGTGAGGGCGTGGAAGTCACCGTCGTTATTGATGAATGGCAAGTGCCGTGAAGTCGTTCACCTGTCTTGCTCCAGCGAAACTTAATCTTTTTTTGCACGTGGTGGGACGCCGCGCAGATGGCTATCACCTGTTACAAACCCTGTTCCGTTTTATTGACCTGAACGACACCTTGCATTTCACCTTGCGTACGGATGGCGTTGTACACCGTGTGAATGACATTATAGGCGTGCCCGCCGAGGCTGATTTGGTAGTGCGCGCCGCGCGTTTATTGCAGCGCGAAACAGGCTGTGTGCTGGGCGCGGACATTCAAGTCGATAAGCGCATTCCAATGGGCGGCGGCTTGGGCGGCGGCAGTTCCGATGCGGCAACCACCTTGCTCGCCTTGAATCGCCTGTGGGAATTGAATGTGTCCCGCGAAAAATTGATGGCATGGGGGCTGACGTTGGGGGCGGATGTGCCCGTTTTTGTGTACGGGGAAAATGCGTTTGCCGAAGGCGTGGGCGAGCAGTTGCAGTCCTACGATTTGCCCGTTGCGTGGTACGTCGTGCTGTGTCCGCCAGTGCATGTACCCACCGCACAGATATTTTCTCATCCAGAATTGACACGAAATACGATTTCGATGACAATGCGCGCCCTTCCGAAAGGGCAAGACTTTAAGTCGGGTCAAAATCAGGGTGGTTTGCAGCTAGGCAATGATTTACAAGCGGTCGCATGTGCTTTGTATCCCGCCGTTGCAGCCCATTTGGCGTGGTTATCGCAGTTCGCCCCCGCCCTGATGACAGGTTCTGGCGCATGTGTTTTTGCCGAATTTGCCACGGAAGTAGCAGCCGAAGCGGTGTTGCAAAAGTTGCCTAGTTCGATGCGCGGATTTGTCGCGCGGGGCTTGCAGCAGCACCCGCTGAAAGATTTAGCGGCATGATTTTTTTTGAAGCTTTAACAGAGCTTCGAAGGATGCTTCAAGAAATTGTTTTTGGGATGAAGTGCAAGGCGCACGGAGCGCAACGCAGCAATTCGCCCGACAACTAAATTGATTGAAGTAGCCAAAAGTTTTATTGGGGAGTCGCCAAGCGGTAAGGCAACGGGTTTTGATCCCGTCATTCGTAGGTTCGATCCCTACCTCCTCAGCCAGTTTATTCAAGGCGTTGTGGGCGTTAGCGCCGACATAAGCATCGAAAGGGTTATATGTCCGGCGACATGATGGTCTTCACAGGCAATGCCAATCCCAAGCTCGCAGAAAGTGTGGCACGTCACCTAGGTATTCATCTAGGGCGCGCCACCGTCAGTCGTTTTTCTGATGGCGAAGTGATGGTTGAAATCATGGAGCATGTGCGCGGCAAAGATGTGTTTATTTTGCAATCTACTTGCGCCCCGACCAACGATCACCTGATGGAAATTATGGTCATGGTCGATGCATTGCGCCGCGCTTCGGCCGCGCGCATCACCGCCGCCATCCCTTATTTTGGTTATGCCCGCCAAGACCGTCGTCCCCGTTCCGCTCGTGTAGCCATCACCGCCAAGGTCGTTGCCAACATGCTGACCGGTGTGGGTGTCGATCGCGTGTTGACCATGGACTTGCACTCCGACCAGATCCAAGGCTTCTTCGATATCCCCGTGGATAACGTGTATGCCAGCCCCATCCTGTTATCGGATGTGTGGCGCAACAACTACAAGAATCTCATCGTGGTATCACCCGACGTAGGCGGTGTGGTGCGTGCGCGTGCCTTGGCTAAACAATTGGATGCTGACCTCGCCATCATCGACAAACGTCGTCCCAAGCCGAACGTCGCCAAAGTGATGAACATCATCGGTGATGTCGCGGGTCGTACCTGCTTGATCATGGATGACATGGTGGATACCGCCAACACCCTGTGCGAAGCGGCGAATGCATTGAAAGAAAAGGGCGCAGAGCGCGTGGTCGCTTACTGTACCCACGGTGTGTTGTCTGGCCCTGCGATCGACCGTCTTGAGAAATCGTCTATCGACGAGTTGGTCGTCACCGACACCATCCCGTTGAGCGAAGCCGCACGTAATTGCAAACGCATCCGTCAATTGAGCATCGCTGAACTGATGGCTGAGACATTGCGCCGTATCAACGCAGAAGAGTCAGTCAGCTCACTGTTCGTCGATTAGGCAAGTCTGAAACAGACCGTTCGTGGTGAGTGTTTTCCGTTCGCTCCCTCGATACGCTGCAAAAACGCGGCACTCGGGACGAACGGAAAATGCCTCGAAGAGGTTCTCGCACCCTTTGGGTGTATCGAACCATAGCAGGCACCTAATAGTTTTTTGCATCAGCCATGTTGGCTGATGCGCAACCCGAAGTTCACTGGTCGCGGTGAATTTCATTAGAAGTGGAGAAGTACAAATGACAATCGAAATCAGCGCAACAACACGCAAAACGCAAGGAACGGGTGCGAGCCGCCGTCTGCGTTTGGCGAATCTCGTCCCCGGTATCGTCTACGGTACAGGCGAAGCAGCCATGATCGAACTCGATCACAACACCCTATATTTCGCACTGAAGAAAGAAGCGTTTCACGCCTCTGTGCTGACGTTGGATTTGGACGGCAAGAAGCAATCTGTATTGCTACGCGACTTCCAAATGCACCCATACCGTCAACAAGTGCAACACATCGACTTTCAACGCGTTGACGCGAAGAAAAAGATTCACATGCGTGTGCCATTGCACTTCATCAACGCCGACGTAGCACCTGGCGTAAAAACAAGCGGCGGCATCGTGAGTCACGTGTTGAGCGAATTGCACATCGCTTGCTTGCCAGCCGATTTGCCAACCTCCATCAGCGTTGACTTGTCTAGCTTGGCATTGGGTCATTCCATTCACGTGTCTGATGTTCAGTTGCCCAAAGGCGTAGAAGTTGCGGGTCATCACCACGCAGTGGATGCGGTGGCAACGATTCAAGTGCCACGTGGTCACGTTGAAGCAGTTGCTGCTGAAGCTGCCGCAGCAACCGAGGCTGCTGCCCCAGCTGCTGCCGCTGCTAAACCAGCTGCCGCAGCCAAGCCAGCCGCGAAGAAGTAATCTGCATCAAGAACGACCCGCCATGACATCGGATGATGCATGGCGGGTTTTTCATTTGTAGAGGTATCCATTGAGCGAACCAATCAAACTTATCGTCGGCCTTGGTAACCCCGGCAAAGAATACGATGCCACACGCCACAACGCAGGTTTCTGGTGGGTGGATGAGTTGGCGCGCAGCAATGCTGCCAACTTCAAAGCGGATAGCAAGTTCCACGGCTTGATCGCCAAGACCAATCTGCATGGGCACGAAGTGCATCTGCTCAAGCCGCAGACCTTCATGAACGTGAGCGGTCGCGCCGTCGGTGCAGTGGCACAGTTCTATAAGATCGAGCCGACACAGATACTCGTGGTGCATGACGAACTCGATTTGCCTCCGGGCAGTGCCAAGCTGAAGCAGGGCGGCGGTCACGGTGGGCACAATGGCCTGAAAGACATCATCGCCCATCTGGGCACTAAAGAGTTTTGGCGACTACGCATCGGCGTAGGCCATCCAGGCGATAGGGCAGAAGTGGTGAACTTCGTACTCAATGCGCCACGTAAAGAAGAGCAAGTTTTAATTGATGAAGCAGTGCAGCGCGCACAAGACGTCGCACCACTCATCATCGAAGGCAAGTTAGAAGCGGCGATGTTGAAGTTACATAGTGCATAAAAGCGTTTTTAGCCACAGAGGTCACAGAGCACACAGAGAAAACCACCAACAGCTTGGATGTCGCGACATTCTCTGTGGACTCTGTGTTCTCTGTGGCAAATGATTTTGAATTTAAGGAAACAATTATGAGTCTCAAGTGCGGTATCGTCGGTCTTCCTAACGTGGGTAAATCCACCATGTTCAATGCGCTGACCAAAGCGGGCATCGCTGCGGAGAATTATCCTTTCTGCACCATCGAGCCAAACGTCGGCATCGTTGAAGTGCCTGATCCGCGCATGGCTGAGCTGGCGAAGATCGTCAATCCGCAACGCATGCAACCTGCCATTGTCGAATTCGTCGACATCGCAGGTCTAGTTGCAGGCGCATCCAAAGGCGAAGGCTTGGGCAACCAGTTCCTCGCCAACATTCGCGAGACCGATGCCATCGTCAACGTTGTGCGCTGTTTCGACGACGAGAACGTCGTACACGTCGCAGGCAAGGTCGATCCATTGTCCGACATCGAAGTCATCCTCACCGAGTTGGCATTGGCTGACATGGCTGTGGTCGAGCGCACCATTCATCGCGACGGCAAGAAAGCTAAATCGGGCGATAAAGACGCAATCAAGTTGGTCTCTGTTTTGGAAAAACTCTTGCCGCACTTGAACGAAGGCAAGCCAGCGCGCACCTTCAATTTGAGCGACGACGACAAGGAAATCATCAAGCCTCTGTGCCTGCTCACCATCAAGCCAGCGATGTATGTCGGCAACGTATTGGAAGATGGCTTCGAGAACAACCCACACTTGGATCGCCTGCGTGAACATGCCGCGAAAGAAGGCGCGCCTGTCGTCGCCCTCTGCGCCAAGATCGAAGCTGAATTGGCAGACCTAGATGACGCAGACAAAATGGAATTTTTGGCTGACCTCGGTTTTGACGAACCCGGATTGAACAAACTCATTCGCGTCGGTTACGACCTGCTTGGTCTGCAAACCTACTTCACCGCAGGAGTAAAAGAAGTGCGCGCGTGGACCATCCACAAAGGCGACACCGCACCGCAAGCGGCGGGTGTCATCCATACCGATTTTGAAAAAGGTTTCATCCGCGCGCAGACCATCGCCTTCGCCGACTTCATCGCCTGTGGTGGTGAAGCAGGTGCAAAAGAAAAAGGCAAAATGCGCGTCGAAGGTAAGGAATATGTAGTGCAAGATGGCGATGTGATGAATTTCCTTTTCAATGTGTAAATAACGCTTGTAGGTCGGACTTCAGTCCGACATGTTGGGTTGCCCCGCAGGGGTTTTTGCACCCTGGTGGCGAAACCCGACCTACAAAAATGTCGTCATACCGGCGCAGGCCGGTATCCAGCGCAGTTATCAAATAGGCATTGGTTTTTGTCTGCTTCGCAGAATTATTTAATGACTGGATACCGGCTTGCGCCGGTATGACGAAACAGAAAGCCCGCCCCAAGCGGGCTTTCTGTTTTTGGCGCTGCTCGCTAACGTGTCACGCCCTATAATGCGCCTCCGCTATTTGAAGCCGAACGCACCATGATCGAAGACATCAAAAAAACTCTCTGGGCAGCCGCCGACAAACTACGCGCCAACACCGATGCCGCCGAATACAAGCACCTCGTCTTAGGTCTCATCTTCGTTAAATACATCTCCGACACTTTTGCAGCCCGACGTGCCGAGCTAGGCCGCCGCTTTGCCGATCCCAAAGATGACTACTACCTCGACGATGCCGCACTCATGGCGGAAGAGTTAGAAGACCGCGACTACTACAAAGAAGTGAACGTATTCTGGGTGCCTGAAACCGCGCGTTGGGAAGCCATCCGTGCAGCTGCCAAGCAGCCGGACATCGGCAAGCGGATCGACGATGCACTGTCCGTCATCGAAGCCGAAAACCCCAAACTCAAAAATATCCTCGACAAACGCTTTGGTCGCGCACCGCTGCCCGATGGCAAGCTGGGCGAGTTGGTCGATCTCATCTCCACCATCGGCTTTGGTGATGACCCGCGCCTTGCGCGCGATGTGCTGGGGCAAGTGTACGAATACTTCCTCGGCATGTTCGCCAGCGCCGAAGGCAAGCGCGGCGGCCAGTTCTACACGCCCGCCAGCATCGTTAAAACACTGGTCGCCGTGCTCGCACCGCATCACGGCAAAGTTTATGACCCCTGCTGCGGCAGCGGCGGCATGTTTGTACAATCAGAAAAATTCATCGAATCGCACGGCGGCAAGCTGGGCGATGTCGCCGTGTTCGGGCAAGAATCCAACCCCACCACATGGCGCTTGGCCGCGATGAACCTCGCCATTCGCGGCATCGACTTCAACCTAGGCCGCGAACCGGGCGACACCTTCACCAAAAACCAACACGCCGATCTGCGCGCCGACTTCATTCTCGCCAACCCGCCATTCAATATCAGCGACTGGTGGCACGGCAGCCTCACCGGTGATCCGCGCTGGGTGTATGGCGACCCGCCTGCGGGCAACGCCAACTACGCGTGGTTGCAGCACATGCTCTACCACCTCAAGCCCAATGGCCGCGCAGGCATCGTGCTAGCCAACGGCTCCATGAGTTCCAGCCAGAACAGCGAGGGCGAGATACGCAAAGCCATGGTCGAAGCCGACGTGGTGGAAGTGATGATCGCGCTACCCGGCCAACTGTTCTTCAACACCCAGATACCCGCCTGCCTGTGGTTCCTCGCCAAACAAAAAACCAGCAGGCAAGGCGAAGTGCTGTTTATCGACGCGCGCAAACTCGGCACCATGATTAGCCGCGTGCAAACTGAATTCACTGATGAAGTGATTGAGAGAATCGCCGCCACTGTCGAAGCTTGGCGCAACCCTGACCGTCATTCCCGCGAAAGCGGGAATCCAGTGGTTTACGCCGACATCCCCGGTTACTGCCGCAGCGTCAAACTCGCAGAGATCGCCGAACACGGCCACGTCCTCACCCCCGGCCGCTACGTCGGCGCGGAAGAAGTGGAAGACGATGACGAAGCCTTCGCCGACAAAATGCAAAAACTCACCGAAAAGCTGGGCGAGCAGATGGCGAAAGGAACAGAACTCGATGCGTTGATCCGGCAGAAGCTGGGAGGGCTGGGGTATGAGTTCTGAGTTTGAAGAACCTACGTTTGAAGAAATAAAAGCCCCAACGAAGTCGGCATTTTCTATGGGGCCGTTTGGCTCACGAATAAAAGCAGAAAACTTTGTGTCGGAGGGGGTGCCCGTTATCAAAGGTGGCAATCTAAATGGTGATCTAGATAGTAGCTCGTTTGATTTTCTAACACCCGAAAAGGCGGCAGAGCTATCAACCTCTATTGCGCGAAGCCTTGATTTGGTAATCACGCACAGAGGTACTTTAGGGCAAGTTGGCATCATTCCGCCCAATTCCCGCTATCCCGAATATATTGTTTCTCAAAGCCAACTGAAGTTGAGCTTTGACCAAACCAAGGTTAATTCATATTTTGTTTACTACTTCCTTCGCTCATCAGTCGGTCAAAGGCGGTTACTCGCAAATACCTCACAAGTTGGTGTGCCAGCAATTGCTCAAGCTCTAACATCAATTCGCAACATAAGAATTCCGCTCCCCTCATTAAAAGAGCAGGACGGTATTGTTGGCGCATTGCGCCTTCTAGACGACCGCATCGCCCTCCTGCGCGAAACCAATGCCACGCTGGAAGCCATCGCGCAGGCGATATTCAAATCGTGGTTTGTCGATTTCGACCCCGTCCACGCCAACGCAAAAGGCCGTGCCCCCGAAGGCATGAGCGAAGCCACCGCCGCGCTCTTCCCCGACAACTTCGAGGAATCGGAACTGGGCTTGGTGCCGAGGGGGTGGAAGGTTGAGCGGCTCGAAACTTTTATGGAGCTTTCATATGGCAAGGCGTTAAAAGCAACTGAACGAATCGTTGGTGGAGTGCCTGTCTATGGCTCTGGCGGGATAACGGGCTGCCACAACGAAAGCCTAGTTAACGGCCCATCAATTGTTATTGGTCGAAAAGGAACAGTCGGCAGTCTCTACTGGGAAGATCAGCCGTTCTTTCCAATTGATACTGTTTTCTATGTGCGGTCAGTCATGCCGATGACGTACTGTTTTTATCTGCTTCAAACATTGGGCCTCGCAGATATGAACACCGATGCGGCAGTGCCGGGATTAAATCGGAATAATGTCTATCGCCTGAAAGTACCAAAAGCACCAGAGGCGGTGCTGTCGGCATTTAACGATGTAGTCGATGTCCTTCGCGGTTCGATATTCAAAAATAATCAGCAAGCCCAAACCCTCGCCACCCTCCGCGACACGCTGCTCCCCCGCCTGATCTCCGGCCAACTGCGCCTGCCGGAGGCCGAGACTGCGCTGGAGGCGGTGACGGAATAATTGCGCCTCACTTTGCGCGCTGTTGCCTGATGGGCTACGAACGTTGCCAATAAGGCAACATTCGCAATCCGACAAAGGCATATTAAATTTTGCTTGCAACACTAGACGGGATATTAAAGATTGCTTTAATATCCCGTCATTCCATTAAAGAAAGTTTTCATACCATGCGAGTTACGGGTGCTTATGTAACTTCAACAACTTTGGGCGAGGCGGTGCAGGCGTTTGTGCCGCATGCCTTGCCGCCGCGCGCGCCTGTATTGGCCGCGACGGGTTATGCGGCGCTCAACCATGCGGCGGAGTTAGCGTTGGCGCGCTTGGCCGGTGTGTCTGGCTTGGTGCCGTCGGTGGATTGGTTGCTGTATAGCGCGGTGCGCAAGGAGGCATTGCTGACTTCGCAGATTGAGGGGACGCAGGCGACGCTGACGGATTTATTCGACGAGGAGGCGGGCTTTGCCATTGCCAATATCGACGATGTGGAAGAGGTGACGAACTATCTGCGCGCCTTCCGTTTGGTGCAGGACAATTTGCGCGCTGCCGATGGCTTGACGATCAGTGTGCGTTTGTTGTGCGAGGCGCACCGTCTGCTGTTGAATGGAGCGAGAGGCAGCGGCAAGCAGCCGGGCGAGTTGCGCCGTTCGCAAAACTGGATAGGCGGTACGCGGCCGGGCAATGCGGCGTTTGTGCCGCCGCCTGCGGAAAAGATCGCGGCGCTGCTGGCGGATATGGAGCGGTTTATTCACGCTGCATCGTCGGATAATTTGCCGCCCTTGGTAAAGATTGCGCTGGTGCATGCGCAGTTTGAAACCATCCACCCATTTCTGGATGGTAATGGTCGTATCGGGCGTTTGCTGATTGCAGCGTTGATGGAGCATTGGGAGTTGTTGCCCGAGCCGTTGATGTATTTGAGCGGATATTTGAAGCAGCACCAGTCGGAGTATTACCGTCGGTTGTCGGCGATTCGCACGGATGGCGATTGGGAAGGCTGGGTGGCGTTCTTTTTGGAGGGCGTTGCGGTGGCGGCCTTGGATGCGGAGCGCAACATTGTGGCGGTGGCCAGTTTGATTGCGGCGGATCGGCGGCGTTTGCTGGCGGCGGAAAAAGGCGGGCTGGCAAGTTATCGTTTGTTTGAGCTGTTGCCGATGATGCCGCGCTTTAGCATTGAGCAGGTGCGCCAAAAACTCAACACGACTTTCCCAACCGCGAACGCTGCCGTGAAGGTGTTGGAAGATTTAGGCATCGTGGCGGAATTCACCGGACAGAAGAAAAACCGCAGTTTCAGTTATCAGCCGTATATCGAGTTGCTGACGCGTTGAAGCGTTTGAATAAAACCTATGTCGAGGGAGTCGCTGGTTTATTCGGTTTTGTCGTTCCCGCGAAAGCGGGAACCCAGTTAATTAAAGGCGCTGGATTCCCGCTTTCGCGGGAATGACGGTGTCTACATGGCACATGTAAAAAAATTGCCATTTTCTTTACATGATGAGCGTGTCATGTAAAAACTTTGTGAGTGAGAAATGACCGAAGACCAACTGGAACAGGAAGCATTAGGCTGGCTCAACGAGGCTGGCTATTCCACCGTGTATGGCCCGGACATCGCGGTAGATGGTGATGCACCAGAGCGTAGCGATTATCGCCAAGTGGTATTGGTGGAGCGGTTGAGGACTGCCATTGCGCGCTTGAATCCGTCTATTCCCAAGGTGGCGCAAGATGATGCGATTCAGCAGGTGCTTGAGTTGGGCACGCCGGTGTTGCTGTCGGCGAATAAGCGCTTTCATCAGTTGCTGGTGGGCGGTGTGCCAGTGCAGTATCAGCTAGGCAATGAGACGCGCGGCGACTTCGTGCAGTTGGTTAATTGGGCAGAGCCTACCCGCAACGAGTGGCTGGCAATCAATCAGTTCTCGATCAAAGGCGCACACCATACGCGCCGCCCAGATGTGATTTTGTTCGTGAACGGTTTGCCGCTGGTGTTGCTGGAGCTGAAGAATCCCGCTGACGAAGCCGCCGACATCTGGAAAGCCTACGACCAGATTCAAACCTACAAAGAACAGATTCCCGATGTGTTCCAGTACAACGAGGTGCTGGTAATTTCGGATGGCAGCGAGGCGAGGCTCGGTTCGTTGTCGAGTGATGCCGAGCGTTTCATGCAGTGGCGCACGATTGATGGCGTGATGCTTGATCCGTTGGGGCAGTTCAATGAGTTGGAGACGTTGATTCGCGGCGTGCTGGCTCCGGCTTATCTGCTCGACTATCTGCGTTACTTTGTGTTGTTTGAGGATGACGGTGCGCTGATTAAAAAGGTCGCGGGCTATCACCAGTTCCATGCGGTGCGTGCGGCGATCAATCAGGTAGTGGCTGCTTCACGCCCCGGTGGGTCGCACAAGGGCGGCGTGGTGTGGCACACGCAAGGCAGCGGCAAGAGCATCACCATGACGTGCTTTGCCGCGCGCGTGATGCGCGAAACGGCGATGGAAAATCCGACCATCGTGGTCATCACCGACCGCAACGATTTGGACGGGCAGTTGTTCGGGGTGTTTTCACTGGCGCAGGATTTGTTGCGCGAACAACCGGTGCAGGCCAACACGCGGCAAGACCTGCGCGCGAAGTTATCCAACCGTCCTTCCGGCGGCATCGTGTTCGCCACCATTCAAAAGTTTATGCCGGGTGAGGATGAGGACACCTTCCCTATCCTTTCCGAGCGCAGCAATATCGTGGTGATTGCCGACGAGGCACACCGCACGCAATACGGGTTTGAGGCGAAGCTGAAAACCATCAAGCCATCACGTGACGCAGCGAATGATGCGCAAGCGTTGATGGCGGCAGAGCCGAAGTCGGTCTATCAAGTGGGCTACGCACAACACCTGCGCGATGCCCTACCCAATGCCACTTTTGTGGCCTTTACCGGCACCCCAGTATCCAGCGAAGACCGTGACACGCGCGCCGTGTTCGGTGATTACATCCATGTGTACGACATGCAGCAGGCGAAGGAAGATGGCGCGACGGTGGCGATCTACTTTGAATCACGCCTAGCGAAGTTGTCTTTGAAAGCGGATGAGTTGCCTCAGTTGGATGCCGAAGTGGATGAGTTGGCCGAGGACGAAGAAGAAAGCCAACAAGCGAAGTTGAAGAGTCGCTGGGCAGCGCTAGAAAAGGTAGTGGGTGCAGAGCCGCGCGTGGCGAGTGTGGCGGCGGATTTGGTGGCGCACTACGAGGAACGTAGCAAGGCGCAGACGGGCAAGGCGATGGTGGTGGCGATGAGCCGCGAGATTTGCGTTCACCTCTACAACGAGATCATCAAGCTGCGGCCTGAGTGGCACGACGCTGATCCTGAGAAAGGCGCAATCAAGATCGTGATGACAGGATCGGCCAGTGATAAGGCGCTACTGCGCCCGCACATCTACAGTGGACAGGTGAAGAAGCGACTAGAGAAACGCTTCAAAGACCCCGCCGATCCCTTGCAGATCGTCATCGTGCGCGATATGTGGTTGACGGGATTCGATGCGCCGTGCGTGCATACCCTTTATGTCGATAAGCCGATGAAGGGCCACAACCTGATGCAGGCCATCGCGCGGGTGAACCGCGTGTTCAAAGATAAGCAAGGCGGCTTGGTGGTGGACTACATCGGCATCGCCAATGAATTGCGCAGCGCATTGAAGGAATACACCAACAGCAACGGGCGCGGTAAGCCAACGGTGGATGCGCACGAGGCATATGCGGTGTTGGAGGAGAAGCTGGATATTCTGCGCGCCTTGTTACACGGATACGATTACAGCGACTTCCTCACTGCCAGCCACAAGCGTTTGGCCGGCGCAGCCAACCATGTGCTGGGCGAGAAAGATGGCAAGAAACGTTTTGCTGATACCGCGCTGGCGATGAGTAAGGCGTTCACTTTGTGCTGTACCTTGGATGAAGCCAAAGCGGTGCGTGAAGAGGTGGCGTTCTTCCAAGCGGTGAAAGTAATTCTGACCAAGCGAGAAATCAGCCTGCAAAAGAAGACCAACGAGGAGCGCGAGTTAGCGATCCGGCAGATCATCGGTTCGGCAGTGGTGTCGGAAGAGGTGGTGGATATATTCAACGCGGTGGGCTTGGATAAGCCGGACATCGGCATTCTGGATGAAGCCTTCCTTGCCGACGTGCGCAACCTGCCCGAAAAGAATCTGGCGGTGGAGTTGCTGGAACGTTTGCTGCAAGGGGAGATCAAGACGCGCTTCGCGGGTAACGTGGTGCAATCGAAAAAGTTCTCCGATCTGTTGAGTGACGTGGTTATGCGCTACCAGAACCGTGCGATCGAGACGGCTCAAGTCATCGAAGAGTTGATTGCTATGGCGAAGAAATTCCGTGCGGCGGCAGAGCGCGGTGATGATCTGGGGCTAACTGAAGACGAGATTCGTTTCTACGATGCATTGGCCGACAATGAATCTGCTGTGCGCGAATTGAGCGATGAGATACTGAAGAAAATCGCACACGAGCTGACCGAAAACCTGCGCCAAAATTTGAGTGTGGATTGGTCTGCACGTGAAAGCGTGCGCGCCAAGTTGAGGCTTATGGTGAAACGCATCCTGCGTAAATACAAATATCCACCGGATCAACAGGAAGCTGCGGTTGAGTTGGTGTTGCAACAGGCGCAGGCGCTGGGTGAGGCGTGGGCGGTGTAGGGGGAGGTCGTTATTTATCCCGACGCAGCGCTGTCGGATTGCACTCAAAGGGGACGAGAACCCCTGCGGTGAAACCCGACCTTCAAAAACGTACCGTCATACCGGCGTAGGCCGGTATCCAGTCATTTAATAATTCTGCGACGCAGACAAAAGCCTTTTCAATACAAGGCACTGGATACCGGCCTACGCCGGTATGACGATATATGGGAATGTGGCAGTAGGTAAAACATTCCCCAGTCTGTATTCCCCCTTCTGTTAAGATGCGCGCCGCGATCTCGTTTCAGTCTAGTGATCGCCGCCGATTCCGGTACGTAGTCCCCACCTCATTCAGCCTCAGACTGGCGCTTCAACGAAGCGACAGGCCGTTTGTATTTAAGAAAGAAACACCATGTCATTTGCATCTCTCGGCTTGTCCGCAGAAATCGTTCGCGCCGTCACCGAGCGCGGTTATACCGAACCCACCCCCATCCAAGCACAGGCTATCCCCGTCATTCTGAAAGGCGGCGACCTTATGGGCGGCGCGCAGACTGGCACGGGCAAGACAGCTGGTTTCACATTGCCCTTGCTGCAACGTCTCGCTGACAAGCAAGTCGTTGGTAAAGGCCATATCCGCGCATTGGTGCTCACGCCCACACGCGAACTCGCTGCTCAAGTAGAAGAGAGCGTGCGCATGTACGGCAAACATTTGCCGCTCAAATCCATGATGATGTTCGGCGGTGTGAACATCAATCCGCAGATCAAACAATTGCATGGCCGCGTGGATATCTTGGTGGCGACGCCAGGTCGTTTGCTCGATCACCTGCAACAGAAGACGGTCGATCTGTCGCACGTTGAGATCCTCGTGTTGGACGAAGCTGACCGTATGTTGGACATGGGCTTCATCCGTGACATCAAGCGCGTCATCGCGGTGCTGCCAAAGAAACGCCAGAACCTGTTGTTCTCCGCTACGTTCTCCGACGAGATCAAGTTGTTGGCAGATGGTCTGCTGACGAATCCTGCACTCATCGAAGTCGCACGTCGTAACCAGACAGCGGAACTCATCGAGCAGCGTGTGTATCCAGTTGATCGTGAACGTAAGCGTGAATTGCTGACGCACCTCATCAAAGAGAACAATTGGTTCCAAGTGTTGGTGTTCACCCGTACCAAACACGGCGCGAACAACCTCGCCGACCATCTGAACAAGAACGACATCCCTGCGATGGCCATCCACGGCAACAAGAGCCAAGCCGCGCGCACCCGTGCGCTGGCCGAGTTCAAGACAGCCAAGCTACAAGTGTTGGTCGCGACCGACATCGCTGCGCGCGGTATCGACATCAGCGAACTGCCACACGTGGTGAACTACGAGTTGCCTAACGTCGCAGAAGATTACGTGCACCGTATCGGTCGTACCGGACGTGCAGGTAGTTCGGGCGAAGCCAGCTCACTCGTGTGTATCGACGAAAAGAAACTGTTGAACGACATCGAGCGTCTCATCAAGCGCGACATCCCTGTGACGAATGTGCCCGGCTTCGATGTCGATCCACGTATCAAAGCTGAGCCGATCTTGAATGGTTCGAATCGCGGTCAAGGTGCCCCACGTCAAGGCCAAGGTCGCGGTCAGCCGCGTACTGGTGGCACAGGTGGAGCAGGTCGCACAGGCGGCGCACCGCGTACAGGCGGAGGCAAACCAGCGGGTGCGCCTAAGCCAGCCGGTGCAGGGCGTGGTGCAGTGCCATCGGGTGCGCAGCATCGCTCCGGCGGTCGCGGTCGCTAACTTCTTGATTGTCATTCCCGCGAAAGCGGGAATCCAGTGCTTTTATTGAATATGCATTTGGTCTGTTTCGCAGACTTGTTTAATTGCTGGATTCCCGCTTTTGCGGGAATGACGAAATTCAAAGTCTTATAGGATTCTGAAAATGATATCAACAGTAACCAACGAAGACGCCATCGCCGCCACCAAACTGTGGCTTGAGAAGGCCGTCATCGGCCTCAACTTGTGTCCCTTCGCCAAGGGCGTGCACGTCAAAGGGCAGATACGTTACGTGGTGAGTGCTGCGCAAACGCCGGAAGAATTGCTGGCCGATGTGATGAAAGAGTTCGAAGTGTTGGCCGAGGCTAGTCGCGACAAGATCGACACCATCCTACTCATCCATCCGCACGTGCTGACCGACTTCCTCGACTACAACGACTTCCTCGAAGTCGTTGATGAAGCATTGGAAGAAGTCGACCTCGCAGGTGAGCTGCAAGTCGCCAGCATGCATCCGCAATATCAGTTCGCCGAGACCGAGTTAGACGACATCACCAACTTTACCAATCGTTCGCCGTACCCAACCTTGCACATCTTGCGTGAAGAGAGCATCGACGAAGCCGTCGCTGCCTTTCCTGAAGCAGAGCAGATATTCGAAAAGAACATCGAGACGATGCGTAAGCTGGGTTATGACGGGTGGGATGCGTTGGGTCTCGCCGAAGTACAGCGACGCAAAAAGTAATTTGCAAACCTAGTGACCGTTCGTGGTGAGTAGGCGCAGCCGTATCGAACCATCTGGCGCGGAACGCGACGGTGCACCTTTGGCATCCCTCGATACGGCTGCGCCTACTGATGAAACTACTAGCCAATCCACTAAGCCAGCAAGCTGGCAAGTGGCTGGTTATCGGGACGAACGGTTTGGTGAATAATGACCACCCCAGACATTGGAGACATATGGACATCGCCCGCATCGCCCTGACACGCCACACCTGCAAAGCCTACGACCCCACCCGCAAGATACCCGCAGCGCAGATCGAACAACTCAAGACCCTGCTCAGATACTCGCCCTCGTCGATTAACTCGCAGCCCTGGCACTTCATCATCGCCTCAAGCGAAGCAGGCAAGGCGCGCGTCGCCAAGGCCGCGCAGCAAGGCCCATACGCAGCCAATGGCACGAAGATACTCAACGCCTCCCATGTCGTCGTGTTCTGCGCCCGCACCACCCTAGACGAAGCCCACCTCGCCAGCCTGCTCGCGCAGGAAGAGGCCGACGGACGTTACCCCACGCCGGAGAGCAAGGCTGCGCAAAGCAAGGGCCGCAGTTTCTACACCGGCCTACATCGCTACGATTACAAAGACACGCAGCACTGGATGGAAAAACAGTGTTACCTCGCCCTCGGCACCTTGCTGCTGGGCGCCGCCGCACTGGAGATCGACGCCACGCCGATAGAAGGATTTGATATGCGCATCCTCAACGAAGAACTTGGTCTGCGCGAACAAGGGCTGACCAGCGTGGTGATTGCCGCGATGGGTTACCGCAGCGCGGATGACTTCAATGCGAAATTGCCGAAGTCGCGGTTTTCGATGGAGAGGGTGGTTGAGGAGATTTGAGGGGAGGGTTGTCGGCCGTAGCCGACCTTGAGCCTCTGCAATGCCTCGGGCTGCAATTCGTCGGTTACCCGCCGTTCAGAACTGCCAGCATCCGAAGATGCTGGCAGCATGAATCTCGTCCCTTGGTGCGCGAAAAACACAGGGTCGGTCACGATCGAATCGTCGGATTGTTCGCCTAGCAGCAATTTAGCGATATGTGATTGAGTTTTATTGTGATCGTAAATGCCTATTGCTACTAGTTACGAGCCCTAACCCATCGGTCGCTCACATTACGGAATGTTAAACCCACAGGCCACTGCCACTTCATTGTATGCATCGAAGTTAATAACCGCGTCCTCTCCAGCCTGTTGCCTAATTTCCGCAATTTTTTTATCCGTACATGCCATCACATCAGGATTTTTGATTTCCACAAATCCACTGCTTATCGCCTCCTCGGCAGCCGGTGACAGTTTTGACTGGGCAGGCTCAACTGACTGAGTTGGCTTACTCTCCTTTACAGGGGGCGTTAGATCATAGAATTTTGCCGCTTTCGCCACCAGTGCAAGAAGTCTGTTTGGTTCTCTCCATACGGGGCTCATTTCTATATAATGTTGAATTGCGCCGTCTTGTTGAGCAGAAGTCGAATTAAATTCAATTGAAAATTCTTGATTAATGGCTCCCAATGTAGCGGCTCCTATATAGCGAGGCAACTCTTGAAGTTGTGCATTTGAATTTATCCTACGCTTCACATTCTCAAACTTTACAATTTTTTCTTGCACCTCACTTTCTGTCATTGGAGCGCCAGATTCATTCTTTCCGAACATACCAGGAATTCCGACTTTGTAATCACTGAGAAATTTTTCAAGCTTTCCTGCGGCTCTAACTACAATCCCAGCTTTACACTCATACCTCTCTGGCTCTTGTGAGTGCGAGAGTGTCTGAATCGCATTGACCTCTACATTAAACATCTCTGAAAGACTGTCTGAATCTTCACCCAGCAGATTCTGTAGAACCAATTGCTTGACGAGAGCCACAGTCTTTTCATCTCCACAGTCTGGAACAGACGATGCACAACCAGACAAAGCTAATACCAACACCATTGGAAGCAAGAACGATTTCATAAATATCCCCTATTTGTTAAACACACGACTGAATAACTGGATTAATCGCAGTGCCACGCCAATGAGTGCGCTGTGCGTACCAGCCGACTTACTGAAAGGGATTTTAGGGGGCGTGTGCGACATACCAAGACGCAAGGAGTTTGTTTCTTTTTGCCGAATGGGCAAAGCAGCGCGCAATGCGCACACTTTAAAAAAGCACTGGGGTCTACACGATGCGTGTAGACCCCAGTAGGTTGCCTGTCAAATTTGAAGCGCTGATGTATTCCTCGTTCTTGGTTCGACAGACTGAACGTGTGCGGTCGGGGCGAATGCCCCTAACAGCCACGACCTACCTCCTGCGAGCACACCGCGAACGGAGAAACAAAGTTCAAGATGCTTTTTTTATCTTCATCGCATCGAACTTAGCCTTTATCTCTTTCACTTTATCCTTCATTATCTCCCCCAATGGGTGGGTATTTCTGAGTACCGCCATCAAACGTTCCGTATCTAAAGTTTTACCACCATCGACAAAAGCCTTTTCGATTGCGTCTTTCACTGCAGCCTCGATGTCAGCGCCGGAATAATTGACCGATTTGGCCACCAAATCATCCAGCGAGATATTCTCCCAAGAGTCGTTGATTCGATTTTCTGAATTTGCACGTTTTGCGAGATGTAACCTAAAAATCTCCTTGCGCTCGGTATCATTTGGAAAATCCACATAAAATATTTCGTCAAAACGCCCCTTGCGCAATAACTCTGGCGGCAACGCAGAAATATCGTTCGCTGTTGCAATTACAAACACATGGCTGGTTTTTTCCTGCATCCAAGTTAGAAAATAGCCGAACATCCGAGTGGCCACTTCCGAATTTGCACCACCGCCACCGATTCCCACAAACGCCTTCTCAACCTCATCGACCCATAAGACACAGGGACTCACCGCCTCCGCTAACGACAATGCGCGACGCAAATTCCCCTCGCTCTCCCCCACATACTTGCCCATCATCGAGCCCATATCCAAACGGAGCAGCGGTAATCTGAATAAATTTGAGGCCGCCTTTGCGGTAAGCGACTTGCCGCACCCCGGCATACCCACCACCATAATCCCTTTGGGCGCGTCCACGCCAAATCGGCTCGCCTCCGGCCAGCGCTGCAACACCTTATCTTTTTGCTTCAACCAAGCCTTTAAACTCTTTAAACCACCGATGGACTTCAACTCCTCAGTTGACTTGACCAACTCTAGCGAACCGCCCTTCTGGATGATTTGCGCCTTCGCCTCTTGGATCAACTCAACGTCCTGACCGTTGATTTCGCCATCGCTCTGGTAACTTCGCAGGAGCAACTGGCCAATTTCATAGCGCGTCAACCCCTGAAACGACATCACCAAACGCTCTCGCGTCCCCTCATCAACCACCACCTCATAAAGTTGAACAAATTCATCGAGCATCGCCCGAATCACCTCTTTATCCGGCAGCGGCAATTCGAACAGCACAACAAACTTCTCCAACTCTTGAGGCACAAACACCTGTGGCGACACCAAAAAAATAGTCACCTCGGAATCGTGACGATCAATGAACTGCATCGCCAACGCCTTCAAACGCGCCACCGCTACCGGATTATCACGCAAGCCTACGTGCACATCCCGTAGCACGATCACCTTGCGCTCATAATCCTGCTCAATCATGTGCAGCAACGCGGTGGACAAGTCTTGAAGGTGCGCATCCTCAAAAGGCTGCTTGGTGTCAAACCTCACCATGCCGCGCGCCATATTCCACTCGATGATGCCGCGCGCCTCCGCCAACTCGGCGATGAGGCTGTCTGCCACCTCATCCTCCTGGGTGACGAGGTAAATCAAGGGATAGTGCGACTTCACGTGACTGCGCAAATCCAGCATCAGTTTATCGCTCCGCGTTTTGTTTTCTATTTGCATGACTCACCTCATTCTAATCAAACAACCCTAGACCACTGGCCTAGGGTCTTCCCCCCTAATCCCAACGAGACTCGCACCAGCAAATTGGGACTGTCCGAATCTGGCATCACTCAAATCAGCAAAAGATAGATTGGCGTTGCTAAAGTCCGCGCCATCAAACCAACTCTCTACCAGACTAGCCTTGGTCAGATTGCATCCACAAAACAAGGCATCGCGTAGTACTGCACTTGAGAGATCCGCCCCAACAATATTCGCATTGCTAAAGTTGACCGGAAGCGCGGATGTTTTACCTTCTAACTGCTTAGCAGTCGCGCTCATCCAATTAGCAACAATATCCATATTGCTAAAGTTGACCGGAAGCGCGGATGTTTTACCTTCTGACTGCTTAACAGTCGCGCTCATCAAATTAGCACCACGCAGGTTTGCTCCAACAAATAGTGCTCCTGTTAAGTCAGCTTCGGACAAATCAGCTTCACTCAAATCCGCGCCGCTCAAATCCGCACCGCTCAGGTCCGAGCCGGAAAAATTGACCTCCTTCAAGTTGGCGTTGCGCAAATCCGCACCCACGAATTTACGGTTGCTCATATCCTGCCCGCTCCAATCCACCACTTCACCAGAGGGTTCAGTCTCTTCTTCATTTTCCTTGCTGGCTAGTGCCGCTGGCACCGATGCTGCCGCAGGTGCAGCCGCTGCCGCTGCATTGTGCCAATCCTCCAGCATGAATTGCGCATCCTCTGCATCCATCGCGATTTCAAGCACCCCCGCCACAGCCAGCAATTGCGCGGCTTCATCGCTATTTTTATCAATAGCGCGAATGGCCTCGGCTTGCACTTGCATATCTCGACCGTCGAACCATTTGGCCAAGCGACCGCTTTGTAAGGCAGGCAATATGTCGGCGCAGAAATGATCTTGCAATTCTTCCAGCTTGTTGATTGTTCGGCCTTCCAGGGTAATGCTGATTTGTACCTTTTTCATGCGATTCTCCTCAGGTTATGTTTCGATGTTGCGTCTTGTGTTTGCTTCCAACTTGTTGCGCGCGGCAAAAAGATTTGAGCGATGTCCATCTAAAACCAGTTCAAAGGATTCAATGCGTTTGCTACGCTTTTTACCCCGTCATAAACGGTACTGGCGACGCTGCTCACCATGCTGACGGCAGATTTGACGATTGATTTCCCACCCTCGTAAATATATTCACCCACTTTGCCCCCCGCAATGCCACCGACAATACCGCCGATTAGGCCACCCGCGAATGTGCCGACCGGGCCAAACACTGAGCCATATGCAGCACCCAGCATGCCTCCCTCCACAGCCGCAGCCAAACTAACCGCCAAGCTGGTGGTGGTCTTGCCTATCGCATCCATTGCTTCAACGCCGGTCAATTCACCCTTGGCTAGTTTTGCCAAAACTTTGGCATTTTCCATTGCTAGGTACACCATGTTGGCAATTCTTCCTGCCGGTGTCCCCTTGAGCACAGCCCCCAACCATCCGTTTCTGGCGGACACCAATACCGCACCCGACACTGCAACTTGAACGCCCACATGGGTTGCACTCTTTATGGAGCTTTCAAAAAAGTCTTGCATGTCTTTGCTGAGGGGGGGATTTTCCTTGCCCAGCAAATTGTTCCAAATGCGACGGCCAAATACGCGCACACCTTGAAACCCTGCCGTAAGTCCTGCACTGATGAGCGCCTGTTTGCCAATGGTTTTCGCAATTTCTCCACGAGAAACTTCGTTCCATTCGTACTTTTTGATTTCAGAGTGTAGCTGGGCTTTTTCTTGCATTGCCTTCATTTCGGCCTTGGTGGCTGGCTTGGATTTAATGCCATCCACCTCTATGCAATCGGTCGCGCCTTCGATGTCGTTCACTTGATCGGCGGGGACTAATTTCTGTTGCCCCGGATATTTGTTACCAAACAGGTCTTGGGTGGCTTTGGCATCCTGCCCATATTTAGCTTGATAGCGCTTGACCAATTTTCCGTTGGAATCATAAATGCCGATGTCCATCGAATTCTTGCCGTATGTCGTGCCATCTGGCACCAGCGCCTTGGCTCGGTATCCGCTGCCCTTGGCGGCAGCTTCCAGATTAAAGGTGTCCACATGGTGCTGTTCGGCAATGAAGCCATCGAGATTCAACGCTTCACTGATGCCGCCATCAAGTCGTGTGACTGTGCGAACCATATCGGCATTGGCTTGGGTAATAGCCGCATCAATTTGTCCGGCATATTCGCCCACATTCACCACTCCTGCGGATTTCGCGCCTTGCTCGATTTGTTTGGCCAGCCAGCTTTCTTGGCTTTTCCCCGCATCAAGATGGGCATAGAGCGATGCTTTGTCTGCATTGGCTTGCGTAACAGCGCTGATCACTTGCGTGGCGCTGTTGGTCAAATCTTCCTCGTTTTGCCAAGCCTCGGGGTGCTGCTTGAATTTAAATACCAGCCATTCATTCAGCGGCATTTCGGTTTTGTGTTTTTCGTATGACAGGACAAAGTCGCTGATCGTGCTGCCGGTTTTCTCGGCATTGCCATCTTGGTTGAGTTCTTTTTCTAGGTTGTCTGCTTGAATTTCTTGGAACTCTTCGGAGGTCAGCACTTCTAGCTTAGTGCGCAGATTTGTATTGGTTACGTCGTTCATTATTTCCCCTTTGTATTTTCAATGTTGAAGCTGAAACTTACTGCATTTGCGCTCCGGCAAATTGCGCTTTGTTTTCGTAGCGATCTACCAAGCGCTTGGCACTATCAGCCATTTGCTGGCGTAGTTGCTTAGGTTCAACAACTTCGACCGCATCTCCAAAACCTTGTAACCACCAACGAAGTTGCAGTGTCTCTTGCACTGTTGCCTCCAGCTGGATTCTGCCGTCCTCCAATTCGAATAGTGCCTGATTTGTTTCAAGCGGTGTTTCGTATAGATGTGCTGCTGCTTCCTGCACAAATATCGCCTTGAGTTTGATTGATTCTTTGGGCATCCATCCAAATGCACTGGAAGCGATATATGCATCCAGATCGAAATCAACAGGCGGTACAGTTGCGTCATCCAACAAGGCTACCGCTTTGATTCGATGCAATGCCAACAGTCGTAGGTGAGGATAGGTTCTGATGGTGCAAACCAGATACAGGATCTGCCCACGTTGAACCAAACCTAATGTGTGCACTGGATAATTTTCTGGTTCTGTTGCATCTCTTTTCTGATAGGCGATCAGGCACTGTTTTTCCATCAGCAGTGCTTCGTAAATTGTGGCTTGTACTTCTTCTTCAATTGCGGGAGGAAGTAAAGGTTGTGTGGCAGGTATCACACGAACTTTGTGTTGCCATCCTGTAATTTGGGTGTGCTGTTCCAGCGTGGAAAGTTTCTTTTCTGCCAGCGCAAAGTAGGGGTGCAATTGTGCGAGTGTAGAGATTGGCAGCAAGGTATGCAGGTGGTCTCGCGCCAATAGTAAGGCGATGGCTGCACTGTTTGAGATGCCGGGCAAATCAAATGTGGGCGCATTACTTTGCCAGCACCAGCCATAAGGTTTGCTTCGCTCGTCAGAAACAATGGGGAAGATCGTGCCCAACGATTGCAAGTCACGCTCAACAGTGCGCTTTCCTACGACAAATCCGTCTGCTTGCAAATTGGCGCATAGCTCGCTTGCCGTTATCTTGCGAGGATGGCGCGGTATTAGTCGTAGCGTTTGCCACTGGCGCATTAGGGTTTCGGGTGTGAATGACATTTTTCGGCTTTCGTATGACGTGAAGCCATTCTACTCAACCCAGCGACAAACCGTGACGCACAAGTGCTAATCAAGATAATTATCGAATGGTTGAGATGGGTGCGGTAAGAAGATTGAGGGATTGCGATGAAGAGTGGCTGGGTATATCCCACCAGCTTCTCCTAGAAGGAAGTCGGCGAATGTGCAGTTGAAACTTTTATTAACGGGAAATTCTTTGCATACCTTGAATTGGAAGTGTCCGAAAGTTTGTGTAAAGCAGCCCTAGATCCTCATGTTCTAAATGTCAGCTATGGCCGAATTTCTGACATCTGTCCGCAATAGCTTCCGTACCTAATATTCTCGCAACCTCACTCCTGCTTCACCACGCGTGAAAAGCTTGAGCCGCGCTTCTTCGGCACCAGTCCATTCGGAATGACTGGTATCCTTGCTGCATGACGAACACGCCCAATCATTCCTTTTCCTCACTCACTCCCGACGCCATGCTCAACGCGCTGGAGAGCATCGGCTTGCGCTGCGATGGTCGTTTGCTTGCCCTCAACAGTTACGAGAACCGCGTGTATCAGGTCGGCATCGAAGACGATAAGCCGCTGGTCGCTAAGTTCTATCGCCCCGCACGTTGGAGCGACGCAGCCATCCTTGAGGAACATGCATTCGTGCAGGAATTGGTCGAGCTTGAGATCCCCGTTGTTCCCGCTTCGACGATAGCCGGTACGACACTGCATCACTTCGATGGATTCCGATTCTCTGTGTTCGCCAAACATGGTGGACGCGCACCCGAGTTGGAGGATCGCGACACGCTGGAATGGCTAGGTCGCTTCCTCGGGCGTATCCACGCTGTGGGCGCGACCAAGGATTTCCAGCATCGTCCTTCACTCAATATCGAGACATTCGGCATCGAGCCGCGCGATTTCTTGCTGGCGAATAATTTCATCCCAAGCGACATCGACGCGGCGTATCGCAGCGTGGTGCAACAGGCGTTGGATGGCGTGCGTCACTGCTTCGATAGAGCAGGGGATGTGAAACAGTTGCGTCTGCATGGCGACTGCCACGCAGGCAACGTGCTGTGGACAGATGAAGGCCCGCACTTCGTCGACTTCGACGACAGCCGCATGGGGCCCGCCGTGCAAGATTTGTGGATGTTGCTCTCGGGTGAACGCGAAGACCGTGTGCGGCAGATGGGCGACGTGCTGGCTGGCTATGAGGATTTCTGCGAATTCGATGCGCGCGAACTACACCTCATCGAAGCTCTGCGCACCTTGCGTTTGATTCACTACTCCGCATGGCTCGCGAGGCGCTGGAATGACATCGCCTTCAAGCAAGCCTTCCCGTGGTTCAACACACAGATCTATTGGCAGAACCGCATCTTGGAGTTGCGTGAGCAGATCGCCCTGATGGAAGAACCCCCTCTATGGCAAAACTGAAAAACCTACTGCGCAATCGAATTGCGGCGTTGCGCGGTGCTCGAAATCCTCATGTGCATTAAGCACACTCCGGTTTCTGTGCTCCGTGCGCCTTGCACTTCGACTGCTCGCTACGGTTTTAAAACGTTCGTATGCTAATGAATAAACAATCAACCAACTGCCCCTGCGGTAGCACTAAACCCTTCACCGCTTGCTGCGCTCCTTACGTCGAGGGCAACGTACCTGCACCCACCGCAGAAGCTCTCATGCGTTCGCGCTACACCGCCTATACCCTGCTACGAGAAGATTATCTGCTGGCCACATGGCACACCTCCACACGACCAGCCTCATTGGAGTTGGCAGCTGATGCCGCGACGAAGTGGATAGGGCTAGAAGTGAAGCGTCATGAACAACAAGATACCGATCACGCCATCGTCGAATTCGTCGCGCGCTACAAAGTGAACGGTCGTGCGCATCGGCTGCACGAAGTCAGCCGCTTCGTGCGCGAGGATGGACGGTGGTTTTATTTAGATGGCGATTTGGACTGAATTGCATCGGGGACGAACTTGAGTACATTCCCGTTGATGCAATAACGCTTGAAAGTAGGCGCGGGGCCGTCATCAAAAACGTGGCCAAGATGGATGCCCGAACTGGCACTGCGCACTTCGACG